>CANGOT010000019.1 GCA_947455425.1 Chitinophagaceae bacterium
ATTCAGACAATTAAACATGGCAGTAATAATACACTATACGTTGTTGGTGAAGAACATGCAACCAACGGCGAAGAACGAAGGGAAGACCAACAAAGGCGAACGTTTTTATTATTACATTTGATAATGTAATACTTGAGAAAATAATATTTGAATAAATTAATAAGATGGAATTTTTTAACACAATGGAAGGAGCAGATTTCGTTGTTGGTGAAGAACACACAACAACGGCGAAGAACGAAGCGAAGACCAACAAAGGCGAAATGATTTATTTATGAAAAAAATATTTTTAATACACCTTTTCCTAATAACAATTTATAGTATAATAGCTAAAATTTTTTATTACTTTGATTCTGAAAAAAATCCAATAACAGAAGGGTTGATTTTTTGGGGCATTTTTATTATTCATATTATTGTTACAGTAGTTTATATTATTGTAAACTTGCTTTTTTTCAGAAAAAAAACTTTAACGCAAAAAAGTATTGTGTTTCATTTTATAGCACTAATAATATCGCTAATTTTCGTTGTTTTCGTTTTTGAAGAAGCCTTGTAGTATTTGCTGTCAAGGTTTAACCTCAACTGACGCTGTCTTAAAAGGACAGCCTTTTTTTATAGCTTTTGAGGGTTATCTCTTTGATAAACACAATCTCATATGCTGGTATAAAAACAATGCTGAGATGGGTAAATATTTTTAAGCTCTGGTCAATATTTTTCCTAATTCGCTTATCTATAAAACAAAATAATTACAAACAAACAACTGTTAGTTTATTACTTCGCTTTACATTCGCAACCAGTTTTAAAATGAGCGTGTATCGCAGGTAAAAAGTAGTTAAACTACAGCAATACAAGTTCCGAATAACTTTCAAAAAATCTTAAATCATTAAATCTAAATAGAATGGCAGTTCGTGCAGACCTTTTTCAATCTCCAGATTATTATAATGTTGATGAATTATTAACAGAGGAACACAAATTGATACGAGACACCGTTAGAAATTATGTGAAGAAAGAAATTTCTCCTATCATAGAAGACTATGCACAACGTGCCGAATTTCCAGAACAAATTGTTAAGCAAATGGGCGACCTGGGTTGTTTTGGTCCCACGGTTCCAACAGAATATGGTGGTGGTGGTTTAGACTATATTTCTTATGGTTTAATGATGCAAGAATTAGAGCGTGGCGATAGTGGTGTACGCAGCACAGCCAGTGTGCAAGGCAGTTTAGTAATGTATCCAATTTATGCGTATGGCAACGAAGCACAACGCCATAAATATTTACCTAAATTGGCAAGTGGCGAATGGTTGGGTTGTTTTGGTTTAACAGAACCTAATCATGGTAGTGATCCATCTTCAATGCTAACAAACATAAAAGATGCCGGTGATCACGTTATTTTAAATGGTGCTAAAATGTGGATTAGCAATGCCCCTTTTTCTCAGGTGGCAGTGGTTTGGGCAAGAAACGAACAGGATGAAATTCAAGGTGTAATTGTTGAGCGTGGAATGGAAGGATTTACCACACCTACAACGCACGGAAAATGGAGTTTACGTGCCAGTGCAACAGGTGAATTAGTTTTCGATAATGTAAAAGTTCCCAAAGAAAATATTTTACCTAATGTTAAAGGATTAAAAGGGCCATTGGGTTGCTTAACTAAAGCTCGTTATGGTATTGCCTGGGGTGCTTTAGGTGCTGCAATGGATTGTTACGATACAGCTTTGCGTTATGCAAGAGAGAGAATACAATTTGGAAAACCTATTGCTGGTTTTCAATTACAACAAAAAAAATTGGCAGAAATGGTAACAGAGATTACCAAAGGTCAGTTGCTTGTGTGGCGTTTGGGTGTGCTGATGAGTGAGGGTAAAGCAACACCGCAACAAGTAAGCATGGCAAAAAGAAATAGCTGCGAAATTGCTACAAATATTGCTCGCGATGCACGTCAAATGCTTGGTGGAATGGGCATTACAGGCGAATACAGTATTATGAGGCATATGATGAATTTAGAAAGTGTTATTACTTACGAAGGAACACATGACATTCATTTACTGATTACTGGTATGGATATTACAGGCATTAATGCTTTTAAGTAAGCACACTTTATTATATTTTAAGAGTTGTCAATTTCTCAAAATTTTGACAACTCTTTTTATTGCCCCTTTTTCAAGGGTGTTTCTTTAAATTAAAATTTCGTTTCTTTACATCGTATTTAACTGAATTTCTGAGAGAAATGAAACTTTTATTCAACCTTTTTATCCTGTTATCATCCATCTTTTTCTTTGCAAGTTGTAACGAGAAGATATACTTTACTCCAGACATTAGAAATAAAATTGAGAGCAAGAATATTGATCTGAGAAGTCTTCAATATTTTATTGATAATGATATCATGTTTAAAAGAGAGATATCTTCTGACACAACTAAAATAATCTCTGGCAAAGTAATCTTTGAGAATTTAAAATATTACCAGGTTATTGCATTACGTGCTGATACTAAAGGTGTTTGTACGGCTGTTTATCCCGATAGGCTTATGTTATCGTTTGAAGTGGGAGATAATAAGAATATTGTATTCTCAATTCCAAAGTCTCAAGGTAGCTATGATGTTTATCAAATGATGAAAGAAGATATATATGGTAACCCAACCACAACAATTATGTATGATGGGCACATCTATAACATGATATTAAAATATAATTTTTTACCAAGACTAATGATTCGCAAAAGAGTAATTGAGAAACAAGATCACGACTCAAGAATTATGAAAGGACGCTCTATTAACTAACTTCGCTGTTTCATTATATGAATCATCCATTAGTTAGTAACACTAAAAAAATACAAACCCCTCAAATATTTTTTCTGATAGGATTAATGGGCTCTGGTAAAACCCACTGGGCTAGGCATATTTCAGCAAACTCAAAATTTAATTTCATTGATTTAGATACCACTATTGAGAAAGAAGCCAGCTCATCTATATCACAAATTTTTGCAACCCAGGGAGAGATTTTTTTTAGAGAAAAAGAAACTGAAATATTAACGTTGCTGCCTAAAAGACTAAAAAAAGATCAACAGACAATTGTGGCAACAGGTGGTGGGACTGCATGTTTTAATGACAATATGAAATGGATGAATGAAAATGGTATTACCATTTGGTTAAATGAAGCCATTGAAAATATTGTACAAAGAGTTTCACAACAAAAAAATCTAAGGCCATTAATTTCACAACTTTCACAACAAGATTTATTCAACTATTTTACCAATCAGTTACAAGAAAGAAAACAGTATTATAACCAAAGTGATTACTGCCTGAATAGAGATGAAATAACTGCGGTCAATCTTAAAAAAATAATGAGTCTATATGTATAAAAATGTATTACTAACTGCTGCAATTTTTGGTGCGTTAGCTGTTGCATTGGGGGCTGTGGGTGCCCATGCTTTTGAAAGAATTTTGTCTGAAAAAATGCAGAAAACTTACGAAACAGCAGTTCGTTATCAAATCTATCATTCAATTGCAATAGCTATTCTGGGTATTCTACTTTATTTAAAACCCAATAGTCAATTTCAATGGGCAGCCAGGCTATTTACAGTTGGAACAGTTTTATTTAGTGGTTCTTTATACCTAATCATCTTTCTCTCACATCAACAAATTGCAATACCTACACTCATTGGTATTTTAACACCTTTAGGGGGTATTTGCCTTATTACGGGATGGATTTTCTTAGCACTAGGCACGAGAAAAATATAATTTTTTTACTGAACTTTCTCTAACACAACAGCAGCAAAAGTTTGATCTTCGCTTCTGAATTCTTTTATAAATTTCAGCTTACCTGCTTGCATATTTTTTTCAATATAAGCTCCTTCTACTTTACCATACTTTGTTGCATAGTGTGTATCCCAAATAATGATAGAACCAATTTTAGCCTTATCTAATGTGCTATCGCCATACATTGATGTGCAGCCTGCTGGATAATCCCATTTATTTTTTCCATAGAAATAATCCATTAAAGCCAGATTTTGGATGATAGGTTTTTTAATGAGATTGCTTTCTACAATATAATCTGTGATCTTCTTTTGCTCAAAATTTTCATCACAACAAAGTTCTTTGGGGCGTATATAAATAAGCATAGATAATACACTTAACAATGCTGTTGCCTTAATTAATATAGCATTGCTTTTTATAAATACCAACATTAGAATTAATACAATACAAAGTAATACAGGAAGCATATCTCTTTCACCACCTTCTGTATTCATTACAACCCAATTATGAGGGTAAGTCATGTAGGCAGCAACCATGCAAAACAATGGAATAAGAAATAAAAGTAATACAGACTTCTTCTCAATAAATTGCATATTGTCTATTGCTTTTGCAGCAAGAACAGCCATTAATGGTGATACAACTAAAAGATATCGAAGGTTACCACCAGTACTTGTTAAAATAGGGTATGCTTGTAAGTTAAATAAACAATGTACCAGAAAGAAACCTAATGCAGGAATAAGAATAGCATACTCAACTTTTTTAATTTGCCTGGTTGCTACCTGTGCAATATAGGCTACCACAAGTGTTACAACTACAATGCTATAAATAGCACCGCTCATAGTAAAATAATGGTCAAATCCCTGACGAGGGTATGAGTTTTTAATAGAATCGGCATAACGCTTACTTTCATTCAAAAGATACATCATATCGCCTGTAACCATCCAACCCCAAATATTATTTAACAAAGGAAATATGCCTAGTAATACAAAAGAAACCCATTGTTTTCTTTTAAGCAATAAGAAAACAAAATAAGGAAACACAAATACAAACTCTTGACGCAAGAGCAGCACATAAGAAGCTGCTAATGCAAAACCAATATACTTTTCGCTATAGAATAAATAAATGGCCAACACCAAAAAGAAGGCAGTTGGAATTTCA
Organism: Chitinophagaceae bacterium; assembly: GCA_947455425.1. Classification (GTDB taxonomy): domain Bacteria; phylum Bacteroidota; class Bacteroidia; order Chitinophagales; family Chitinophagaceae; genus CAIVPM01. The sequence continues at coordinate 4,897 of CANGOT010000019.1, forward strand.
CTATAAAACTTAAAGGCCAGTATAAACCAAAGTGTTTGACTAATTAAAAAGATGAATGGGAGTGCAGTTTTATTCTCACAAATTTTTGATGCAAGTTTGTAGGCAAAGAAACCAGAAAATGCCGAAAACAAACAAGTCATAGCCAATGCAGCAGGTTTGCCTAATAACACAACAGGAGCATAAACAATTTTCCATCCTGTTTTAGCCCAGTTACCCAAAATTAAATTCTTATCATGCCAGAAAGATAGAGCATTCATATACTGTGCTCCTTCTTCTCCCTGATAAAATGAAGTATAGAAATAAGAGAATATATAACTGATTGCTGCAATTACTAGCGTTATCAATAAGGCTTGCTTATCGTTGATAGTTAAAGCAGTACTGGGTTTGTCATTTATTGAAGCAACTTGTTGCGGTTTATTATTGTTTGACATAAGCATTTTTATAAAAGATTTTTCAAAAATAGTGTTTAGATGAACCCATTGTATTATTTGATGATATCTGAAATTTTATTTACAAAATTTGGTGGAGTGATGTGTTGCTTTTTCACAGACAGCCTTTTCATCTGATCGGGGTAAACACCAATTCTAAGTTTCAAATAATATTGAAGAAAGCAAATGAATGCTATAAAATAAGCAGGCAATGGAATTAGTATTGGATGCTTATTTAATGAGTTGCTTATGCTTTTTAAAAATTCCTTCAAAGTAAATCCTTCGGGGCCGTTCACATAAGTAATTCCTTCATCATTTGCAACAATGGCATTCGCTATCATACTGGTTGCATCATCTAAATAAATAGGAAACATTTTATCTTGGACACCAGCAGGGTAGACTATAAAGCGTTTGGTTTTTACTTGTTCAATAAAGGCATCAATTCCTTCTTGCTTTGTTCCTCCATATACTTCTGCTGGTCGAATAATCAGTGCATTAGGGAAGTTCTGCAAAATAATATTTTCGGCTTTTAGTTTTGTTTCTGCATACCAGCCTCCTCCTATAACAGCTGTTCTGGAACTAATATAAACAATGTTGGCAACCCTTTGCTGCTTTGCTTTTTCAACCAAAGCTTCTGTAGCATTAACATTAATAGCGGCATAATCTTTATACGAAAACCCATGTGTGCAAGCTGCGGCATGAATAATAATATCGAATCCAGTAAAATCAATATTCTCGGTGCATGTAGCTAAATCTGCTGTTATCCAGTTGGTGTAAATGGCTTGATTAATGTTGTTAGAAGATCTTGAAATTCCAGTAAATTCAAATCCTTTACCTATTAGTTTGGCACAGGTTTGCTGCATTAAAATGCTGCTGGCACCAGTTACCAATACGTTTGTTTGTCTATCCATTTTTTCTGAAACGATAAGTAATGAGGTTTTTCATAAACTCTAAAATGGCAGACACTTTTACAAAAGAACGTCTATCTTTTATCTGACTGAAAATAACTGGGAACTCGGCAAAGCTTAGTTTTAATCTTCTAACTTCAAGCATAATTTCGGCATCGGCAAACCAATCATTTGAATGAAGATTCAACTTTTTAAACGCTTCTTTTTTGATGATTTTTGGTTTAGAGTTAATATCACGACTATTCAATCCTGGAAATAAAATTCTAAACAAAACATTATACCAAAAAGAGATGAACTTTCTGTAAGCCCCGTCATAACGGGCTTCTCTGAAAGTTTTTACAAGGTCAACATCTTTTTCTTTAATAAGCTGATACGCTTTTTGAATACTGTCAATTGGAAACTGACCATCACCATCAATAACACAAACGTAATCGCCATCAGCCGCTTCCATTCCCATTCTCATATCCCAACCCATCATTCCTTCTTTGGGCTTGATGATAGGTTTTATTTTCTCATCTTTCTTGGCAAGTTCTAAAATGATATCACCAGTTTTATCATCAGATCCAACAAGGTAATTACCCACCAAAACCAATTGAAAGTTGGGTTCAAAACTATTTAAATGTTCTTCTAGCTTATTGGTGAAGCTGATTGCACTTTCACCTGCACGATAACAAAGCACCACAACAGAAAGTGTTGGACGATTCATATTATTCGATTGTTGTTGTTGCTCTGCCATAATGGTGGCAATATTATTATTTTATAGTGAATGATTGTGTATGACGATAATTAAATTATAATAATCCTTTTACAACCTCAATTACTTTATCCAAATTGCTAGCATCTTGCCCACCTGCAGTAGCAAGATTTTTTTGTCCACCACCACCACCTTTTATTATTGGTGTAATATGTTCTTTAATAATTTTTGGCACTTCAAATCCTTTGCCAACAAGGCTTTCTGACAATGCAATGGCAACACTTGCTTTACCACCAATATTTGCGGCCAATACAACAATATCATTGCTACTAATTAATTCACTAGCAAGTTTTTTTAGGCCATCGGCATTGCTTAATTCTAAAACTTTACCTATAAATGAATTGCCATTGATGGTTTCAACTAGTGTAAGCAGCTCTCCTTTTAATACTATCAATTGCTTCGCCTCTAAACTCTCGATTTTCTTTTTAAGTTCTTTGGTCTCAGCTAAAGAGTTCTCAATTTGCTTAATCAGCTCTTTTGGATTGTTGTATAAATCTTTTACCAAAGATAATTGATTAAATGTGTTGTTGATATAAGTTTCAGCAGCCTTGCCACTTACAGCTTCAATTCTACGAACACCCGCAGCTACCGCACTTTCAGCTTTTATTTTAAAGAAACCTAATTCGCCTGTATTGCCAATATGTGTACCACCACAAAGTTCAATGGAATATTTGGCATCCATTATCACCACTCTCACCACATCACCATATTTCTCCCCAAATAAAGCCATTGCACCTAAAGCCACTGCTTCCTCTTTATTCATTTCTTTTATAACAACCGGAATATTCTCTCTTATTTTTTCATTCACAATAGCTTCTACCTGTGCAATTTCTTCATCAGTCACTTTTGCAAAATGAGAGAAGTCGAAACGCAATTGTTCATCGTTTACCAAACTTCCTTTTTGTGCAACATGTGTTCCCAAAACCTTACGCAATGCAGCGTGTAGCAGATGTGTAGCTGAATGATTTCTGGATGTTTCGTTTCTGGTTTCTTGTTTTACTATTGCTACAACGTCTTGGGTTAGGTCTATATTTTCGGGTAATGTTTCTACAAAATGAATGGTTAAACCATTTTCTTTTTTGGTGTCAATAACTTCTAATTCCCAATTCCCAATTACTAGTTTTCCTCTATCACCAACCTGTCCACCACTTTCTGCATAAAAGGGAGTTTGAGCTAAAACAATCTGATATTGTTCTTTGCCCTTGCTGGTTACTTTTCTATACTGACAAACTTTTGTGTTTGATTCAAACTGAGTGTAGCCAACAAAAGGAATTTCATCAACAGAATTTATAATCACCCAATCGCCTGCATCTATTGCTGTAGCAGCACGGCTTCTGTCCTTTTGTTCTTTTAATGATGCGTCAAAACCTGTTTCATCAACAAGCAAGTTGTTCTCTTGTGCAATTAATCTTGTAAGGTCAATAGGAAATCCATAAGTATCGAACAACTCAAATGCATCTTTTCCAGCTATAGTTTTATTATCAACCTTTGCAATAATATCGTCGATTCTCTTTAATCCTTTGTCTAATGTTCTTAAAAAAGCATCTTCTTCTTCTTTTACAACTTTAGTTACAAAATCAAGTTGAGCTTTCAATTCAGGGAATACATTTTCAAATTGCTTAGCAAGTAATGGTAGTAATTGATGCAATAAAGGTTGCTTATAATCTAAGTAGGAATAGTAGTAACGAACAGCTCTACGCAAAATTCTTCTGATAACATAACCAGTACTTGTATTGCTTGGCAATTGTCCATCGGCAATGGTAAAACTAATTGCACGAATATGGTCAGCGATAACCCTGAAAGCTACGGCTTGTTTGCTATCACTATAATCATACTTTTTATTGGTTATATTTTCTACAGCAGCAATGGTTCCTGTAAAAACATCCGTATCGTAGTTACTTGTTTTACCTTGTATTACTCTCACTAGTCTTTCAAAGCCCATTCCTGTATCTACATGTTGAGCTGGTAATGGTTGCAGCGATCCATCTTTTAAACGATTAAACTGCATAAACACGTTATTCCAAATTTCAATTACCTGCGGATGATCTTTGTTCACTAAATCTCTTCCTGCAATTAATGCTCTTTCATTGTCTGGTCGCATATCCACGTGTATCTCCGTACAAGGTCCACAGGGACCAGTATCTCCCATTTCCCAGAAATTATCTTTTTTATTTCCAAAAACTATTCGATCGTCGGCAACTAGTTTCCTCCATTCTGTTAATGCAATTGAACTTGGTGGCAAACCTTCTTTTTCATCCCCTTCAAAAACCGTTACATACAATATTTCAACTGGTATTTTGTAAACTTCGGTTAATAACTCCCAACTCCAGGCAATGGCTTCTTTTTTAAAATAATCACCAAAGCTCCAGTTACCAAGCATTTCAAACATAGTATGATGATAGGTATCAACACCTACTTCTTCAAGGTCATTGTGTTTACCACTAACACGCAAACATTTTTGTGTATCAGCAATACGAGGATTTACGGGTATCCCATTTCCTAAAAAATAATCTTTAAACTGGTTCATACCAGCATTAGTAAACAATAATGTTGGATCGTTTTTTACAACAATGGGAGCCGATGGAACAATTTGGTGTCCTTTACTTTTAAAAAAGTCTAAATAAGCCTGACGTATTTCAGCTGAAGTCATCATATCATTTGTAATTAGGCTGTTTTATTTTCAATAAAAAAATATTAAAACTAACAACCGTTTATATTTGCGTTTTTAATGACGGCAAATATAAAGGAATGAACTTGTGCTACGTCTAACTTGCTCGTTTCCGTATCACTAATATATCAGATTTCATATTTAAACACAATGAAGAATACACCTTTTACACACAAACACATCGAGTTGGGAGCCAAAATGGCTGAATTTGCAGGCTATAATATGCCTATTAGTTATACAGGGATTAACGATGAACATTTTGCTGTTCGCAATAGTGTTGGCGTTTTTGATGTAAGCCATATGGGCGAGTTTATTTTAAAAGGTGATGGAGCTTTAGAATTAATACAACGCGTTACCAGTAATGATGCCAGTAAACTAACTGATGGAAAAGCACAATACAGCTGCTTGCCAAACGAAAATGGTGGTATTGTTGATGATTTACTTGTTTATTGTATTGAAGAAAACAAGGTTTATATGCTGGTTGTAAATGCTAGTAATATAGAAAAAGACTGGAACTGGATTAGTAAACACAACACTGCGAATGTTGAAATGTATAATGTGAGCGACAAAACCTGTTTACTGGCCATTCAAGGGCCCAATGCCACAAAAGCTTTGCAAACATTGACCGATATGGATATTATGAACCTTAAATATTACACTTTTACAAAAGGTATTTTTGCTGGAGTTGATAATGTTTTAGTAAGTGCCACTGGTTATACTGGTGCTGGAGGTGTTGAGATTTATTTTAGAGATGAAAATGATAATGCAAACAAAATTTGGGAGGCTATTTTTGAAGCAGGTAAAGTATACAATATTAAACCAATTGGTTTGGGGGCAAGAGATACACTTCGTTTAGAAATGGGTTTTTGTTTGTATGGAAATGATATAGATGATACCACTTCTCCTTTAGAAGCAGGACTTGGCTGGATTACAAAATTCACTAAGGATTTTACTTCTAAAGCAATTTTTGAAAAACAAAAAGCGGATGGGGTGACTCGTAAATTAGTGGGTTTTGAAATGATTGACAGAGGTATTCCACGTCACGATTATATCATCAAAGATGCTACAGGAAATGCCATTGGAAAAGTTTGCAGTGGCACACAAAGCCCTAGCTTAAGCAAAGCCGTTGGACTAGGTTATGTAACTACCGAATATTCGAGTATTGATAGTGAAATTTTTATAGATATCAGAAACAATCTTGTTAAAGCAAAAGTGGTTAAAATGCCTTTTTCATAAAAGTAAGGAGTGAAGCTGGTTTATGCTAGCTTCACTCCTTCTTTATTAATTTTTGAAACATGTGTATGAAATTCAATTCCAGTTCTTAAATAAACATCTTTCATTTCCAATTCTACACTAGTGGCTATTTCTGCAGTGCTACTTAGCATAAAAATACTAGGGCCACTTCCACTAATTCCACCACCCAATGCTCCAGCATTTTTGCCAGCATTTTTAACTTCATAAAAATGTGGAATCAGTCTACTTCTGTAAGGCTCAACCACAACATCCTCTAAACTTCTACTAATTAAATTATAGTCGTGTTGCATAAACCCTGTTACTAACCCTGCAACATTAGCCCATTGAGTAACTGCATTTTTTAAAGGAATTTCTTTAGGTAAAATATTTCTTGCATCAGCAGTTTTTACTTCAATTTGAGGATGGAGTATGGTAACAAACAGTTCGGGATGATCGATAGAAATAATATCTAAAGGACTATTGCTTCGAATAAGCGTAATCCCCCCATATATAGCTGGAGCAATATTATCGGCATGTTTAGCACCACTTGCTACCTCTTCGCCATACATTGCAAAGTCAACCAATTGCAACTTAGAATATTTATTGCCAAGCAAATGATTTGCTGCAACTATTACACCAGCAGCACTAGCTGCACTGCTGCCAATGCCACTTCCAGGTTTTATAATTTTATTACTTATGAGATGAAACCCTTTAATATCATTTTCATTTTCCAGCATTTTTAGTAATGCAGCACCACTAACATTTTTTGAAGCATCAGTTGGCAAATTATAATTGTCAATATTCTCAATAGTAACTCCAACTGTATCGGTGATTGATAAAGTGAATTCGTCTAAAGGACTATCAAGACATAAACCTAAAATATCGAAGCCACAAACAAGGTTAGCAACTGTTGCTGGCGATTTAACCTTAATAGAGTTCATTGTCTTTTTTTATTTAGCTAATCTAATAATATCTGCAAATACACCACTTGCTGTAACATCGGCACCAGCACCTGCACCCTTTACTACTAAAGGATTTTCGGGATATCTATCTGTATAAAAAAGAACAATATTATCCTTGCCATATAGATGATAAAAATCGCTTTGTGGCGGTATATGTTGCAAACCAACAGATGCTTTACCATTATCAAAACTTGCAACGAATTTTAGTTTACAACCTTCACTATTTGCAGTATTAAAAATAGCTTTAAAATGCTCTTCATTCTTTAACATTGATTTGTAAAAATCATCCACACTTCCATCAAAACACTCTTGTGGTAAAAAACCATTGTTGGCAATATCTTCCATCTCGATTTTTTCACCTGCTTCTCTTGCCAGAATCATAATCTTACGCATCACATCTGTTCCTCCTAAATCTAATCTTGGATCTGGCTCAGTATAACCCTCATCCTGTGCTTGTTTAACCACTTCAGCAAATGGTTTTTTTGCATCATAATTATTAAAAACAAAGTTTAATGTACCAGACAAAACGGCTTGCATTTTATGAATTTTATCGCCACTTTTTATTAAGTTGTTCAATGTATCAATAATTGGCAAACCCGCACCAACATTGGTTTCAAACAAAAATGGAGCATTAAATTCCTTACTTAAATTTTTAATGTGAACATAGTTATCGTAAGTAGATGATGCAGTAATTTTATTACAAGCAACAACAGCAATACTGCGTTCTAACATTTTACCATAAACAGCAGCAACAACAGCACTTGCACTCACATCCACAAATACACTATTTCTTAAATTTCTTTTAATAATTTCATTTGTAAAATCATCAATAGTAGCTTGTGGTGCAGTAGCAAGTTGTTCTTGCCAATTTGATAAATCTATTCCATCTTCATTGATCAGTATCTGCTTACTATTGGCCAAGCCTGTTACTTTAATTTGAATATTTAGTTGGTTTAATAAATATTCACTTTGTTGCTTTAACTGGCTTACTAATTTATTCCCCACATTACCAACTCCTGCAATAAAAATATTTAGTTGTTTTTTTGATGATTCAAAGAAAGCTTCATGCAACACATTCACCGCTTTTTTTACATCACTATATGCCACAACCGCACTGATATTTCTTTCGCTGCTACCCTGAGCAATACCACGAATATTGATACCATTTCTTCCCAAAGCCCCAAACATTTTACCGCTAATACCTTGGTGATTCTTCATTTTATCGCCAACAACCGCAACTATTGACAAATCTTTTTCTACAACCAATGGTTCAACTTTACCTGTTGCAATTTCGTAGTCAAAAGCGTTATCTACAGCGTGTTTCGCCTTATCTACATCAACTGTATTTACTCCAACACAAATGCTATGTTCGCTGCTGCTTTGTGTAATTAAAATTACATTCACTTTTTCTAAAGCCAATGCTTCAAACAGTCTTTTGCTAAAGCCAGGAATACCGACCATTCCACTTCCTTCAAGACTTAATAATGAAATGTGATTGATACTTGAAATGCCTGTTATCATTTCATTTGAGTCGGCAACATCTGCAACACTTGCTGTGATTTTTGTTCCATAATCATCTGGCTTAAAAGTATTTTTTATCCAAATAGGAATATTCTTTTGCATGGCTGGCTGAATGGTTGGAGGATAAATAACTTTAGCTCCAAAGTGGCTCAATTCCATGGCCTCTTTATAAGAAGTATGAGGAATATTTTTCACGTTGATTACCCAACGAGGATCGGCAGTCATCATACCACTCACATCAGTCCAGATTTCTAAATTCCCTGCATTCACAGCACCAGCAAAAATGGCTGCAGTGTAATCGCTGCCACCACGGCCCAATGTAGTAGTAATGCCAGCTTGCGAGGAGGCAACAAAACCTGGAGCAATTGATAATTGATTATTGCCATTTGATAGATGTTGATTTATTTTCTGATTTGTTTTTTCAAAATCAACATTGGCATTGCCATAATTATTATCGGTAATAATTACTTCTCTGCTATCAATACATTGATGTTGTTGGTTTATAGAAAATAAGTACGCTGAAATTATTTTTGAAGAAAGCAATTCACCAAAACTCACTATTCTGTCTTTCGTTCTTGCGGTTAGCTCTCCTAATCTATAAATACCTTCACAAATATTTTTCAATTCTATAAAATGTTCCTGCACTTCTAACAAAGCATCGCTATTGTTAGTGGGCATTAATTCAACAACGCAGTCAATATGTTTTTGCTCAAGATGTGCAAGGGTTTCAAGGTATTTGCCATTACTAATAGAAGCATCAACAGCAGTTTGAATTAATAAATCGGTTACACCACTTAATGCCGATACAACAACAATACTATTTTGATACTTTGATTGAGTAAATATTGAAACTGTTTGTTTAATATTAGTTGCATTAGCTACCGATGTTCCGCCAAATTTTAATACGTCCATATAATTAGAGTTAATTTTTAATGTTTATTGTTAAATGCCCTTCTTGTGATTTTGCAGCAAAGCCCTGTGGATAATATAGTAATGTGCAACCCCTAAAGGGTTGTAGTGGTAGTTGTGTAACTTGTTGCTGATATAGTTTTGTTTGCTTGCATTGAGGTTGCAATATAAAGGGTTTATTTAAATGATGAACATTTTTGAAATAAACAATCATAAAATTGCAAATATTTTTTTATAACAGAATAAATAGATGATGCTTAAAACATACCTCCTCTATGCAATTTTTGGCGTTTTATCGCTGCAAGTATTTTCTCAGGAAGATAAAAAATATCAATTTAAAAGAGATGTGAAATTTGAGTTTGTTTATAAATTCAAATTGAAGGAAGGTTATATTGACAGGATGAGATTGGTGCTATTAATTCCGAATGATGTTAAAGACAGACAGACAATAAAATCAATTCAGTTCTCAATAAATCCCGATAGTTTATTAAGCGATATGGGGAATGCTTATGCTGTATTTCATTTAAAAAATATCGAGAGAGACTTCGACATTAAAATGGTTACCGATCTCACCATTTATAAATTCATTGCTAGTGCCAATACCGATACTGCCATTGACTTTCAACCCTATTTAAAAGAAGAAAGATTTATTGAAACAAGCAGTCAAGAAATTATACAAACTGCTGCTACACTTAAAGCAGCTACAGATATAGAAACAGTTATTAATACTTATACTTATGTAAACGAGCACATCACCTATAAAAAGAAAGCTGAAATTGGTGCCGAAGCTGTTTTAGAATCTGGCGTGGGTAAATGCACAGACTTCAGTGATTTATTTATTGCGTTACTCCGTGTAAACAAAATACCTGCAAAAGTGGTGAGGGGTTTTGTAGTAAATCCCGACTCGGAAAATCCTTTTCATCAATGGGCAGAAGCCTATTTAAAACACCAGGGTTGGGTTTTATTTGACCCCACTACCAAGACATATTTCTATTGTTAAAGAAGGAAAGGATTATGTATTGAATCAAAAAAACAAGTATGTTATTTTATCTGAAAAGCGTTCCGACGAAATTCTTCACAGGGTAGATGGTGGTCATTTTCATTATCGCTACTGGGGTTCTGCGGGTTGCAAAATATCTTGCAAAATGCAATGGAATTTTATAAATTATTGATAACATTTCAAATAAAAAGCCTTCAACGGTTTAACTGACTAAGACAAAAAATGGATTTTGAAGTAACTCTGCAGTTGCATTGGGGCAAAAAATGAATTTTATTGCTAACCCAATAGTTGGGTTAAGGCAAAAAATGGATTTTGAAGCGAACCTGCTGTTGGATTGGGGTAGAAAATGAATTTTGAAGCTAAACCAATAGTTGGATTAGTGATAAAATTAGTTTTTAAGCATAAACCAACTTGTAGAAATGCAATAAATTAGTTGATACAACTTTGTATAAAGCACTAAAAACAAATTGCATAGAATTAAATACTATTTCCAAATACCATTAATTTTTGCATTGGTAGTCATTTTAAATAAAATAAGAATATTTTCGTATAAAATATCATAATAGATGAAATGTACACTTACTGCAATTCTTGTAGTTTTATTAGCAATTTGCTCGCAAGCACAAACAGCCACACTTAAAGGAAAATTAATTGATACAACAGGAAAGCAAAATTTACCAAATGGATCTATTAGCTTGCTAGACAATAGCGACAGTACATTGGAGCAATTTACACTATCGAAAAATGATGGTAGCTTTTCTATGAAGAATATACCATTTGGAACCTTTCTATTAAGTATTTCTTACGAGGGATTTAAAACAATCTATAAAAAAATTACATTCAATGCCAATGAAATTGACAAAAACCTTGGCAATATTTATTTGCAACAAAAAATTGAAAACCTGAATGAGGTAATTGTTACACAAGCTCCTATTGTAATTAAAAAAGATACCATAGAATATAATGCTGGAAGTTTTAAAACAAAGCCTAATGCTCTAGCAGAGGATTTGCTTAAAAAAATGCCCGGCATTCAGGTTGATAAAGATGGCAATGTAAAAGCTCAGGGAGAAGATGTGCAAAGGGTTTTAGTGGATGGAAAAAGATTTTTTGGTGATGACCCAAAAATGGCAACAAAGAATTTACCGAGCGATGTAATCGATAAAATTCAAGTGTTTGATGCCTTAAGCGACCAAAGTGCATTTAGTGGTTTTGATGATGGAAACAGAACTAAAACTATAAATATTGTTACTAAAAAAGATAAAAGAAAAGGTACATTTGGTAAGGGCTCTGCAGGTTTTGGTACAGATGGTAAAGAGCTGTTGAATGACCACAATGTGAATCTTAGTAATTTTAATAATGGCCGACAAATAACATTTATTGGTCAAGGTAATAATGTAAACAAACAAAATTTTAATGTGCAGGATGTTTTAGGAACCCTAAACAGTGCAAGCTCCCGTGGATTTGGAGGCGGTAAAAGCAGTGGTGGTGTGATGAATATGATTCAATCTTTGCTAGGTAGTTCTAGTGGCGGGGGTATCATAAACACCTGGAGTGGTGGATTGAATTTTAGTAACGATTTAGGCAAACACGATGACATTAACAGTAGCGGTTTTTATAATAATCAACGAACGAATAGAAGCACGAATAGCTATACCCAATCATTAGTTTCTAATCAACCCGATTCATCAAATTATACCAATCAACAACAAACATCTTATAGTAATAACAGAAACGGGAGATTTAATTTCAATCTGGAAAAACAGTTGGATAGTGCTGGAACTAACTCTTTTACTTTCAGACCTAGCATTAACTTTCAACATACTACAAAATCTTCTCAAACTACATCCAGTTCTAATAAAGCCAAAATTATTTCACTGAATAACTTAGATCAAAATACAGGAAGTGACAATACAGGATACAATAGCAACCTAGATTTCACCTTCAGACATCGTTTTAAAAAGAAGGGTAGAACTTTTAGTGTAAATCCAACAATGGGTAGAAGTGATAATGATGGAAATGGCAGCAACATGTCAATACTTAACGATATAAAACTTAATAAAACATTTGCTACTAATCAACAGTACAACACAAATAATTCTACAAAAAATTATGGTGGTACTTTTTCTTATACAGAACCTATAGGAAACTTTTCACAAATAGAAATAGCCTATAACCATAACTACTCACAAACAGAGTCTGATAAAAAAACATTTTCATACGACTCAACAGCAAAAGATTATATCATACCTGTGATTAATCTTACCAACAGCTTTAGAAATACTTATAAATCTGATAGAGGAACCTTGAGCTATCGCTTAACAAAAACAAAATTCAACTTAACAA
>CANGOT010000020.1 GCA_947455425.1 Chitinophagaceae bacterium
ATAAGCAAAACAGAAATCTATCATTACACACATCCTTATGCATATCAAATATTTGGATTAGATAAAATATATATTAGTTCTATAAAAACAAGTGGAGATATAGTGGTAAGTGTTACAAACGATAACTTTTCGAACTATTATAGTCGTTCTAAATTAGTTGTTTATAGTGAGCATATCAATGGGCCATATCTGCCTTTGGGTATAATAAGAAATAATGCAGGTAAAAGTGCTGAAAGGTTTACTATAGCAGGTGTTCAACAAACTATGCTAAACAAAACTATTTACATTAAATGTATGTTACCAATAACAACTGTTGTGCCTTTTATTGGTGATATTAAAGCCGATAAAAATTGTACTAAAATTAGTAATATTCGAAATGATAGAGTTGATGATGCATCAAGAAAATATGTAGATTATAGCCAATATATTGGTAAAGTCATTTTGCTTCCTTCAAAAAATTATGTATCAAACAATAGAAATGAAAACAGGTTTTCAAATAACATGGGCTATAGTATTATAAAGTCTTATAATCAAGCAAACAATTATTTTGAAACAACTCCATTTATTGCAGACATAGATTTAAATGATATCTATTTTTGTAATGGCTGCGAAAGAATCAATGAATAAGGCATCATCATCTTTTATTTATATGCCAACAAACAACTAAAAGAATAAATTCAATTGGTCATTTTATTAGATTTAGTTACTTTCACGCCTCAAAAAATTATTGATGCAATTCTGTGTAGAAAATTTTCAATAGTTAAAAAGATTTGTTGATGAAAGCAATAATACCTGTAGCTGGTGCTGGCACTAAGTTACGTCCTCATACATATACACAGCCCAAAGCTCTGATACCAATAGCAGGTAAAACAATTTTAAGCTATATTGTAGACCAATTAAACGAAGCAGGCATCACAGAGTTTATTTTTATTGTAGGTTATTTGGGGGAAAAAATTCAGGAATATGTTCATCAATCATATCCACATTTACAAACACATTTCGTATTTCAAAATGAAAGACAAGGCACAGGTCATGCCATTGAATTAACAAGAAATATTGTAGGAGATGATGAAGTGTTTGTTGCTCTTGGAGATACTATTTGTGAGTATGATGTTAAAGAGGTGATGGCAAGTGAATACAGTATGCTGGGCATTAAAAAAGTTGATGACCCTCGCAACTTTGGTGTTGCAACTGTAAATGAAGATGGCTTTATTGAACAGGTAGTTGAGAAACCATCTATTCCTAAAAGTAATATGGCATTGGTTGGACTTTATAAAATAAAAGAAACCAATTTTTTGTTTGAATGTCTGCATCATATATTCACTCAGGAAATCAAAACTCTGGGTGACTATAATTTAACAGATGCTCTTGATTGTATGATTAAACGTGGTGCTAAGTTCAAGAGTTTTAAAGTTAAAAACTGGTTCGACTGTGGCAAAAAAGAAACTTTATTAGAAAGCAATGCAACGTTATTAAAAAAATCGGGTGGTAATATTTTCGAATCTCATGCATATGAAGATACTATCATCATTCCGCCTGTTAGTATAGCAAGTGGTTGTGAAATTAAAAATTCAATTATTGGACCTAACGTTGCTATTGGAGCTAATACAAACGTTTCAAACTCAATAGTTCGAGATAGTATTATTGGTAGCTATACAAATTTATATGAAGTGGTTTTAGATAACTCTTTAATAGGTAGTGATGCAAGTGTGAAGGGCTTGAGTCGTAGTTTAAACATTGGCGATAATACCGAGATTGATTTTGGATAATCTTTTAAGTTCTCATAATCTAACAAAATGAAAAAAAAAATACTTGCTTTTTTAAAATTCACCTTTTTCTTGAGCTTAGGTATTTTTTTGGTTTGGTATAGCATTAGAAACGTTGAAAATTTTGATGAGTTCAAGAAATCATTGATCACTGCTAGGTACTGGTTAATTATTCCTGTATTTTTAATAATGAGTGCAAGCCATTTAATAAGAGCTTTGCGTTGGAAATTATTAATGGAACCAATGGGTTACAAACCATCTTTGCCCAATACATTTTTTGCTGTGATGATTGGGTATTTGGCAAACTCTGCAATACCTCGTTTAGGAGAAGTTTTAAAGTGTACGATACTTGCTAAATATGAAGACATTCCTGCTGAAAAGAATGTAGGAACTATAGTTGCAGAACGTGCATTTGATGTGCTATGTTTATTGTCACTATTTATGATTGCTTTAGCTTGTCAATATGATGTAGTTATTGCTGCATACCAAAAAATGCAAACAACAAACGCTCCTTCAAAAAGTTCGGATTCAAATATCAGTTTTTACATCAAGATGATATTTCTAATAGCAACTTTGATACTAATAGGATGGGTTGTTATTAAAAAGAAATGGGTATTATTTGTCAATAAGATTAAAACTATTTTTAAGGGTATTGCTGAAGGTATAATGAGTGCTTTAAGACTTAAAAATAAATACCTTTTTATTATCTATTCAATAGCTATTTGGTGTTTATATTTATTAGGTACTTGGATTGGCTTATATGCTACAGCAGGCACCCATCTTGGGTTAGGTGCTGCTTTAAGTGGGCTGGCTTTTGCAAGTCTTGGTATGGTGTTAACACCAGGTGGTATTGGAACTTATGCACTTTTTTTAGCAATGATTTTGGAAATCTATGGTGTAAAAAAAGAAATTGGTTTAGCAAATGGTACCCTACAATGGTTTGCACAATTTATTATCATTCTGGTTGTAGGTTTTGTGTCTGTTATTCTTTTGCCTATTTACAATAAAAAGAAAATGGATGGCTAACTTTCTAAATAGAATTTCATATCTATTCCTTTCTTCCTTAAATTCGCTTGGTCTAAATTAAATAAAATGAATAAAAAATTATTGGCAGTTTTAAGTTTTATCATAATTCTTAACTCTTGTAAAAAAGATGATAATAATAATGGTGGGGGAGGTGGAACAACTGGTGGTGCACAAATTACTGGTGCAGTATTTCTTAGTTCCCATACACCAGGTGTAAAACACTCAAACTATCGTCTAGATTCAGGTATTGTAGCTTTTCCTACAGCAGGAACTTCACTTTCATTTAATTATAGTAACGTTAGCGACACTGCAAAATGGAGCGATACACTACTTGCACCAACTAATTTAACAGCGTTTCCCGCAGCAACTTATATGATTGGTTTTAATCAATCTACTCTTGGGCAAAATATTTCTTTAAATAGATACTATCAAGCAACCACATCATCTTGGAATATTCTAGGAGACGATTACGGGGCCTTAAATGTAACAGTGGCTCAAGGTAGTTTATCAATAGCAGCACAAGCTGTAAAAGCAACACCAGTGCAAACTCTGGCAAATTTCCCTATTAGTTATGGCGATAGTATTAAGCAAACTTCTGTTTCTGTTTTAAACGCTACAGCTAGTGCAACTGTACCTATTTTAGGATCAATAACAGGACCATTAACTGTTACTCAAACAACAACCGTAAACAGTAAAAACTTTGCTTGGGGTACGTTAAAACTAAAAGGATATTCAGATTCAATGTCAGTGGTAGTTCAAAAATATAGTACTGATGTTAAAACAGATATTTCTTCAAGCAATCCAACTATTTCTGCTTTAATTCCTACAATTCTAAGTCAATATGGTGGAACAAATGGACAAACTGTTACTATTACTACATATCGATTCTGGGCAAAAGATAAAGGGTTGGTGATGACACTAAATTCAAATGGTACCGCTAATGTTACAACGGGATTATAAAAAAGCTTTATTGAATGAAAAGCCAATTCGTAAGAGTTGGCTTTTTTATTTTCCAAAATCAAACAATCATTTTTAGTCAAAGCAGATCTGTCTTCTATATTTGCACCTCGTTATGAATTTGAGTGTTTTGCAGGAGAAATATTTATCATCCCCCCACCTAAAAAAATTGGTGGAGCAAGTTTGTATTCCCCAAACAAAAACATATCTCAAAAACCTTAAAGGAAGCAGCACAGAATTTATTGTTAGTGCAGTATTTGCCGATAAAAATGCAGAAATTTTAAACCATTTAATTGTTTTAAATGATGAAGAAGAAGCTGCTTATTTTCACAATTCATTAGAGAATCTTACACAAGCCTTAGACCTGTTTTATTTTCCATCTTCATTTAAAAATAAAAAGAATTTTCGTTTGCTCAATTCATCGAATGTGATGTTGAGAACCGAAATGCTGACAAGGCTATCTAATGGTGGAAATAAAAAAATAATCATCACATACCCCGAAGCATTATTTGAAAAAGTTGTGCTGCCAAGTACGCTCAATAGTAACATCATAAGCATTAAAACAAATGATACAATCAACCTTGATAGTATCATGGAACTCTTTGTGATGTATGGTTTTAGCCGCACAGACTTTGTGTATGAGCCAGGGCAATTTGCTCTGCGTGGTGGCATTTTAGATATTTATAGTTATGGTAATGAAAAACCATATCGAGTAGAATTGTTTGGCAACGAAGTGGATAGTATTAGAATATTTGATCCAGAAACACAGTTAAGTGAGAGAAAGATTTTATCAGTGTCTATTATCCCCAATGTTGAAACACAATTTGAGAGTGGAGAAAAAATTTCTTTATTAGAATTTCTTCCAGATAATACTATAGTTTGGTTGAAAGATTGGGAAATTATTAAAGATAAAATTGAGCTTCAAGAAGAAGCATTGGCATTGTTTACAAGCCCATCTTCTATTGCTAATCTTTCTTCAAAAGAAGATGAAGATGAGAATGATACTAAAATTTTAAAAGATTTAAAAGTTGAAGATTTTGTTCCTGTTTCAACAGTTGAAAGACAAATTGGGTTAAGGGGAATTGTTGAGTTTGGTAGTAAGGAACAGTATAATTTTAAAAGTTCAAAGTTTAAGGTTGATGAACAACAAGAAACAATTGCCTTCCAAACAAAACCGCAGCCTAGTTTCAATCGCAATTTCGAAATGCTGATTAAGGATTTGAAACAGCACGAAGAAAACGGTTATAACATTTTCATTTTTGCTGAACAAGCCAAACAATTAGAAAGGCTTTACACTATTTTTAAAGACCTTAAAACCGAGATAAATTTTGTACCTGTTTTATCATCTATTCACGAAGGATTTATTGATGATGATATTAAAGTTGTTTGCTATACCGACCACCAAATTTTTCAGCGTTATCATAAATATCGTGTTAAACAGGCTTTCAATAAAAACAAAGCTTTAACGCTAAAAACCTTGCGTGACTTGCAACCTGGTGATTTTGTAACACATATTGATCATGGTGTTGGTCGTTATTCTGGTTTGCAAAAATTAGATATTAATGGACGATTGCAAGAAGCGGTTAGAATTATTTATAAGGATACAGATGTGTTGTACGTGAACATTAATTCACTGCATAAAATATCAAAGTTTACTGGTAAAGATGGAACTGAACCTAAGATAAATAAATTAGGTAGTGATGTATGGAGTAAACTAAAAGAAAAAACAAAAACCAAGGTTAAAGAAGTTGCTTTTGATTTAATAAAATTATATGCTCAACGCAAGGCACAGCAAGGTTTTCAGCATAGTCCAGATAATTATATGCAGATAGAGCTAGAAGCTAGTTTTTTATATGAGGATACACCCGATCAAGCAAAAGCTGTTGCCGATGTAAAGAAAGATATGGAGAGCGAAAGCCCTATGGATAGATTGGTGTGTGGCGATGTGGGCTTTGGTAAAACAGAAGTTGCTATTCGTGCAGCATTTAAAACTGTTGTAGATGGTAAGCAGGCTGCCATCCTAGTACCTACAACTATTCTGGCTTATCAGCACTATCAAACATTTAAAGAAAGATTTAAAGATTTTCCTGTAACTGTTGATTACATTAATAGGTTTAAAACCTCAAAAGAAAAAAAGGAGACACTTGAAAAATTAGCAGAAGGTAAAATTGATATAATAGTAGGAACACACGGGTTGCTGGCAAAAGATACTAAGTTTAAAAACTTAGGTTTAATGGTGATTGATGAAGAACAAAAGTTTGGTGTGGGTCATAAAGAAAAATTAAAGCTTTTAAAAACCAATGTTGATAGCTTAACGCTAACAGCTACGCCTATTCCAAGAACCCTGCAGTTTAGTTTAATGGGGGCAAGAGATTTGAGCATTATCAATACACCACCACCTAACCGTCAACCCATTCAAACAGAAATAAGTTCGTTTAATACCGATTTTATTCGTGATGCTATTTATTATGAAACTTCCCGTGGTGGTCAGGTTTTCTTTATTCATAATCGTGTGAATGGATTGTCTGAAATGGCTGGTATCATTCAATCACAATGTCCCGACCTTTCTATTTCTTATGCTCACGGACAAATGGAAGGCGACCAATTAGAAGAACGTATTTTAGATTTTATGGATAAGAAATACGACGTGTTGGTTTGTACAAACATTGTTGAAAGTGGCGTCGATATTCCTAATGTAAACACTATTATTATTAATAATGCACACCATTTTGGGTTGAGTGATTTACATCAATTACGTGGCAGAGTTGGGCGAAGTAATAAAAAAGCATTTTGCTATTTATTAGCCCCACCAATGGGAACTTTGCCGGCCGATTCTCGTAAAAGATTACAAACGCTTGAACAATTCAGTGATCTTGGAAGTGGCTTTCAGATTGCAATGCGTGATCTTGATATTCGTGGAGCAGGCAATATGCTGGGTGGAGAACAGAGTGGTTTTATGGCTGATATTGGCTTTGAAACATATCAAAAAATATTGCAAGAAGCTATCAGAGAATTGAAGCGAAAAGACTTTAAAGATTTGTTTAAAGATGAAATAAGCAAGCAAGACGATTTCGTTACAGACTGTACTATCGATACTGATTTAGAAATACTCATTCCTGATAGTTATGTTGAAAGCATAACAGAAAGACTATCATTATATTCCCGTTTAGATAATTGTGAAAAAGAAGAGGAACTACAACATTTTCACGAAGAAATGATTGATAGATTTGGGGCGATTCCAAAAGCCGTTGAGGATTTATTTACTACAGTTCGTTGTCGCTGGGCGGCCATAGCACTTGGTTTCGAGAAAATGAGCCTGAAAGAAAATACTATGCGGTGCTACTTCATCAATAAAAATGACAGCCCCTATTTTGAAAGCGAGTTATTTAAGAATATCTTAGATTACTTACAAACAGGAACCAATAAAGCACACCTAAAACAAGTTGCAAAAAACTTTTTACTTGTAGCAGATAATGTGAAAGGAATGGAAGAAATGTTGGCATTTTTAGATGCTATGAGAAAGGCTGTTACAACAAGTGTAGCATTACTTTAAAACTCAAAAGAACGCTTTACCTTATTCTCCTCTTGGTGGTGGAGGACGATTATCATCCTCTGGTCTGCCATCTGGTTCCTCATCCCTTGGAGGTCTGCCATTTTGTGGGTGATGGTGTGGCGGATCTTGATGTGGAGCATTCATTTTAACCGCAGTTGCTATTACCTTATCAAATTTAATTTGTTGTTCTGCATTGCATATCGCTCTAAGTAATTTGAAATGATTAAAAGTTAATGCGTTTAAATTTCTTTCATGCAGTGCAATGATGCTCAATTTTTGCTGAATAGTACTATCACTAGAGTCATTGATCTTTATAAGATTGAATAATGAATCTTTTATAACACGAACTTCTTTTCGGATGCTATCAGCTTTATTTTTATGATTATTTCGCAATACTTGGTATTGCTGAATTTGCATAGAGTCTAATGCTAATTCTTTCACCAAAAAATTAAATGCACCACCTTGTTGATGTGGGGGCTGATGTTTATCATTTCTTATTAATAAAAAACAAACTGTAACTGTATTTAGTAGTAATAATACAACAATAAGAATGTTGAAAAATTTACTTTTATTATATGTAATCATTTTTTTAGATTAATAGTTTGATGTGTTTTCGTCAAGTTGGTAGTCATTGGCAAAACTTTGAATAGTTGCTGATTCTTCGTGCCTGTTTTTTGAAACGATTTTAGTTTTATTTGAACCCACTAAATAAATATTCATAAATAGTAAAATACATAAAGAGGCAATTATCCAAACTGGTTTTTTAATTTGTATAAATTTGTTTTTTTCTGCAATTAATTCATTTTGCATTCTTGCTAACAATCTTGTTTCAAAAAAATCAGGTGCATTGATTTTTTCAATATGTTCAATACTAGCAAGAGCTATCTCTATTTGTTTTTTGATATCTTTCATAACTAATTTTTATTGCCATAATAATCGCCCAATGATTTTCGCAAGTTTTCTTTTGCTCGGTGCATTAAACCTTCAACAGCTTTAACACTAATGTTTAAAATTTGTGCAACATTGTCATAATTCAAGCCCTCGGTTTTAATTAATATAAATGCTGTTTTTTGATTTTCGGGGAGTTTACTAATAGCTTTAAACAATACAACTGCTGCTTCTTTTTTATCTAAACTAATACCAGGATGATGAAATTCTGCCATCGTGGTTGGTTCCTTATCACCAAAACCAATTATGTTGGTAATAAGACTAAACCTCTTTTTTGCTTTTTTGCTTCTTACAAAATCAAGCGACTTTGTAATAGAAATTCTATAAATCCAAGTAGATAGCTTTGAATCGCCTCTGAACCCATCAATGCTCTGATAAACTTGAATAAAAACTTCTTGAGCCACATCTTCAGCTTCTTCAAATTGCTGCACAATCCCCAAAACGGTATTGAATACCATATTTTGATAGGTTTTCACAAGCACACTAAAGGCATGTTGGCTTCTGTTTTTTAATTCTATTACTAGTTCGCTTTCGATCAAAATGTTCTGCTTGTTTAATTGGATGAAGAAACAACAAAAAACCTTTGGGATGGTAAAACTTTATGAAAATATTTAATTTAAAGTAAACAACTTTACTCATTAACTGTTAAAAAAATCATTATCCGAAATAAACAAAACCAATATTCGTTTTAAAATAAATTGATTTAATATGAAATATACGAAAATAGTGTCGTTGATATTCTTCATTGGAATTAGCATTCTTGGTTTTTCCCAAACACAAGGACATTCTATTGGAAGAAATAATTCAAAAAAAATATTGGATCAAGAAAAACAAATTGATCAATTAAAAAAAAGTAATGGAGAGAAGTATGGGAACAAAGAAGTGAGTGTTGAAATTGCAATTGACAAAATGATAAATATTGAATTGAATAATAATAATAGAACCATCGAAGTAAGGACTTGGGATGAACCTAAGATTAAAATAAGCACTATTGTTTACTTTGATGGGGCAATGTCAACATTAAGTAGCGAATCTTGGTTTGATAAATTAAACATTAAAACAAAATTATTAAGTAATACATTGCGAATTACAACAGATGCTTTGGCTTCTTCAAATATTAGTAACACGAATGTTTCAACAAACAATACATCCTCACAAGAAGTTGTTGAAGTATACTCAGTTGATGGACAATATATAAAAAGCGAACCAGCAAGGAGAAAAGTGGTTACTATATATGTTCCCAAAGAAAATAAGTTAAGTATTGAAAGTAAATATGCCGATGTTGCTGTAGTTAATTACATCAAAAAATTAAAAGCAGATATTACCAACGGTAATCTGGAAATAGATAATGTAAACACAATTTCTCTTAAGTCAAAATATGCCAATGTTTATATTGGCGAGGTGCAAAATGGAACGATTGACTTTATAAATGGAAAATTATCTATAGGTACTCTAGGAGATATTGAATTAGAAACAAAATATGCTACTGTTGAAATTTCAAAAGTAAAAAAACTGAATTTTAAAAGTACAAATGATGATTATGAGTTGGAAGATGTTATTGCTATTAAAGGTTCGAAAAGTTATGGAAGTTTGCAAATTGAAAAGTTGTTAGAATCCATACAAATTGAAGGTATCAATGCTGATGCAAAAATTAAGAATATTTCATCAGAGATTAAGTCTATTTGGTTTGATAACAAATATGCAGAACTACGACTGCCCTTAAAAAATGTTGCCAACTTTTCTTTAAATTATGATGGGGTTTATAGTACTATTTCTAAGAGTTTTATCACTGCCAATAACGATAGTCAACGTGTTTCTACTGGTGATGATCATAATTCTAAATACAATACTACAGTAGGAAGTGGGTTAACAAAAATAAATATCAAGTGCCAAAATTGTAAGATAGACTTTAGATAGAAATTAGTCTAAACTTTGATTTGCAGCAGCAGCTAGTTTTACGATTCTATCAAATTGTAAAGGAGTAATATCTTGATAGAAATAGTAAATTGGATCAACTGGCACACCATTTCTATGCACTTCATAATGGCAATGTGGGCCACTGCTTAAACCAGTGCTACCTACATAGCCAATAACTTCACCACGTTTTACAGGTTCACCAACTCGGGCTTTTATTCTCACCATATGTCCATACACGGTCTCAAAACCAAAACCATGATTTATGACTACGTGATTTCCGAAGCCACCATTAAATTCGGCAGTTTTGATTCGTCCATCAGCTGTTGCATAAATAGGCACACCTACTGGGGCTGTAAAATCTAAGCCATTATGTGGACGATAAATTTTTAAAATGGGGTGTAAACGCATACCAAAACCACTTGCAATCCTGTTCAAATCCTTGTTGCTAACAGGTTGTATAGCTGGAATGGCAAGTAAAAGCTTTTCTTTATTCCTTACCATTGTTTCAATTTCATTATAACTCTTTGATTGAAAAGCCAAGCGAAGTGAAAGGTTGTTAAGCTGATTTGCCATAGAATTAACAAGTTCAGTTTCTCCAAGGCTTTGTACCAATGTAACTTCCTTTTTAATTTCCAGATCTTTTATTCTGGCACTATCGTGAATGGGTAATGCTTCAAAAACAGAGCGGTAAACATTATTGTCTCTAGCCTCTAATTCTTGCATTTTAAGCTCAAGTTGCTTGGTTCTCTCCGTTAAAATAGAATAATTATCTCTTAGGTCTTCATTTTGTTTTCTTAGAAATTTTGTATCTGGATTTTCTATGTATCTAAAAAGTATTAATACTAAAATAACTCCTATAACTATTGATGCAGCAATAAAACCAAAAGTTTGTATCAAACGCACACGCAAAGGAACTTCGTGTTTCTCGAATTTCAGTGTGTGGGTGTTATAATAGTACTTTACTTTTTTCATCAAGGCTGCTAAGGTAAGAATTAGAGCAAAATGTATGAAGGTATTTATTTTGTAGAATAGATGTTTATTGATAATAAAACTACTCGGCAGTTAATAAATTCCCAATTCTTTTCAATTCGACTTCTGCAAGTTTGGCCGTGTATTTCAAATTTATCAAGCGAAAAGCAGCATCTTCAAAACTTTTTTGAGCTGCATTTAATTCAAGTATGGTTGCCTGTGATAGTTGAAATTTTTGCAAAACTAGTGCAACCAATTGTTGAGATAGTACATAAGTATTTTGTTGTGATTTTATTTGTTCAAGCGTCATTATATATGCCTGAAACGTTTTGTAGGTTTGGGTTTTATAGTTTTCTACAATTTTATCTTTTTGTGTTTTTGCAATCTTGGTATTAATGTTTGCGATTTGCTCTTGGCGTTTTATTATGCCCCCATTATAAATTGGAATACTTAAATTAATACCTACAAAAGGCCCATAAGATTGATTAAGCAAAAGCTGCCCAGCATCAGACTGTGTTCTTCCATAACTTAAGCCTGTTGTGCCTCTCAAACTTGGATAGCGTTGTGCTTTGACTTCTTTTTCTATCAGTTCATTCATTTTAATTTGATTTTCTAAAGAAAGAATATCTGCATTTTGATGCGATGCAGAAAGTATTTTTTCTAAGTTGATGCTGCCACTTACAACGATAGAATCTACTATCACAATATTGCTGTCAGCCTTTAGTGTTAGGGTGTTTAGCAAATCAGCTTTAGCTTGTTGAATAATTAATTCTTGGCTTTTATAATCTTGTTCACGAGTATTCAAATCGATTTTGCTTTGAAAAAGGTCAGCATTATTAGCCATTCCAACTTCTTTCTTTGTTTGAATAATGTCTAATTGCTTTTGAGAAACGTTAATACTTTGCTGTAATGTACTTAAATAGCTTTGTTGTTTGATGATGTTGTAATACAGAAACATCACATTCTCGATAGTAGTTTGAATTTGAGAAACGAGTTGTTGTTGATTTTGTTTTTCTAATTCTTCCAATCTTTTTTTTGTTGCAATAACTCTATAATTGTTGAACAGTAACATTGAGCCAGTTACATTACCATTCAATGAATTTGTTGATGCACCATTTTTATTTATCTCTGTGCCAGTATTTAATTTTTGATTGATGTTAGTAATAGCTTCTTGTTCAGATATTGTCCCCGTAATAGTTGGCAAGCCACCAGCCATGCCAATATTATTATTAATTTTACTAATGGCAACATAGCTATTAGCAATTTCGATATCAAAGTTTTTCTTTAAAGCAATATTGATGGCATCTTTTAAAGTAAGTTGCTGAGCAGATATTGCTAAAGGAAAAAATACAATTAAAAATATAAAAAGTCTTTTCATTATTATTCAAAAAATTAATCTGAAATTGTTGTTGGTTTTACTTCGTGTTTGCCGCTTATAAAAGTATAAATTGCCGGTATTACAAACAATGTTAGAATCAATGAAAATGTAATTCCACCCACGATTACAATGCCTAATGGAATTCTGCTGGTACTGGCATCTCCTAAACTTAATGCAATTGGCAATGCACCTAATGCTGTTGCTAAACTTGTCATTAAAATGGGTCTTAATCGCTGTGAAGCTGCTTCAATAACAGCTTGTGTTTTACTTAATCCATGTTCTCGTTTTTGATTGGCAAATTCAACTATCAAAATTCCATTTTTTGTGACTAAACCAATCAGCATAATCATTCCAATTTGAGAAAAAATATTGATGGTTTGATTGAATAAATATAAACTTAATAAAGCACCTGCAAGTGCTAAAGGCACTGTGAGCATTATTACAAATGGATCTTTGAAACTTTCGAATTGTGCCGATAATACAAGATAGATAAGTATTAGAGCTAATCCAAATGCAAAAGAAGTATTACTACTACTCTCTGCAAAATCTCTTGACGCACCTCCTAGGGATGTTTGAAAACTACTGTCTAACAATTTTGCTGCAATTGCTTGCATAGCTTTTACACCATCGCCAACTGTTTTGCCTTCTGCAAGCCCTGCCTGAATTGTAGCAGCTTTGAAACGATTGTAATGATACAATGTTGGTGGGTTTGAACTTTCTTTAAACGAGACAACAGAACTCAATGGAATTGATTCTCCTTTATTATTTCTAACATATAAACCAGAGATGTCTTTTGGTGCTTGCCTGTCTTGATATTCAACTTGAGAAATAACCTGATATTGCTTTCCATTCTTTAAATAATATGCAAGCCTTCTGCCGCTAAAAGCACTTTGCACAACATCAGCAACGTCGGCAGTACTTAAACCTAAGTCCTTTGCCTTCATTCTATCAATCGTCAATTGCAACTCTGGTTTATTGAATTTTAAATTTACATCAACATTTGTTAAAGCCTTATCTTTTCTTGCTTCTTCAAGAAATTTTGGTATAATTTCTTGAAGTTTATTAAAGTCTAAATTCTGTAAAATGAATTGAATTGGTTGAGACCCTTTTGAACCCAAACCAACCGAAATTGTTTGCTCTTCAATAGGAAAAATTCTCACTTGATTATATCTGCCTAATTTCTTCGAAATATCTTTTACTATCTCACTTTGCGACTTGCTTCTTTTATCTGGATCAACAAGGCCTATTCTGGCAAATCCAGTATTTACGCCTGTTCCATTAAATCCTGGTACTGCTGCAAATACAAAATCTTTTCCAGGAATGGAGTCTGAAATATAACTAGTAAACTTATCAGCAGCATCAACCATATAGCCATAGCTTGCACCTTCTGGTCCTGTCATTGGAAAACGAATACTACTTTTATCTTCAAGTGGAGCAAGTTCTGTTTGCAAATTTTTATACAAAAAGAAAATCAACACACCACAACCTGCAATTAATATCCAAGCAGCCCAACGAATTTTTATAAAGCTTGTCAATAAACGATTGTAGCCATTTTCCATCCCCCTGAAAAAAGGTTCAGTTCGCTCATAAAACTTACCATGGCCTTTATCTTTTCTTTGTAATAAAACATTTAAAACTGGTGTAATGGTTAATGAAACTAATGCTGAAATCAAAACCGCAGCAGCAACTGTTACACCAAACTCTCTAAACAAACTTCCTACAAAGCCTTGAAGAAACACAACAGGAATAAACACTACGGCCAATGTAATAGAAGTAGAAATAACTGCAAAGAAAATTTCTTTACTGCCTTCTAATGCTGCTTTTTGAATAGATAGTCCTCCTTCAAGTTTTCTAAAAATATTTTCAGTTACTACAATGCCATCATCAACCACCAAACCTGTTGCTAGCACAATTCCTAGCAAGGTAAGCACATTTACACTAAAGCCAAAAATGTACATGATAAAGAACGTCGCTATTAAAGAAATTGGAATATCAATTAGCGGTCGAACGGCAATTAAAATATTTCTGAAGAAGAAAAATATAACCAATACAACCAAGCTAAAAGAAATGAGTAAAGTTTCTTCAACCTCTTTAATACTGCGTCTTACATTTTTTGTAGCGTCTATTAAAGGTGTTAATTCCACATCAGCTTTTTGTGTTTTCTTAAGTTCTTCAATTCTCTTGTAAAACTCATCTGCAATATGAATATAATTTGCACCAGGTTGCGGTGTAATGTTTAAGCCTACTGCATTTACACCATTTAATCGCCAACTAAATTCATCATTTTCTGGGCCTACTTCAACCTTAGCAACATCTTTTAAACGAATAATTCCTGTATTGTTTTCAATAAGAATTAAATTATTAAAATCATCTTCCGTACTTAATTTTCCCAATGCACGAATGGTTACTTCGGTTTTAGAGCCATATAATTTACCAGAAGGAACTTCAACATTTTCTTTTTCAAGAGCTGTTCTGATATCACTAAATGCAATGTGATAGGCATTCATTTTGTCGGGGTTTACCCAAATACGCATCGAAGGTCTTTTTTGCCCGATGATATTTACAGCACTCACTTCTGGAATAGTTTGTAGTTGTTCCTGTAACACATTTTCTGCATAGTCACTCAGCTCCATCAAACTTTTTGTTCTGCTTTGAATTGCCATTAAAATAATGAAATCACTATTAGCATCACTCTTTGTTACAACTGGTGCTGCGTCTATATCTTGAGGCAAATTTTTAACTGCTTGTCCTACTTTATCTCTCACATCATTTGCAGCAGATTCTAAATTTTCGCCAACATTGAACTCAACAACAATATTACTTTTACCAACACTGCTTGATGAAGTAATTGTTTTAATTCCTGGAATACCATTGATTACTTTTTCAATAGGTTCAGTAACTTGACTCTCCATAATATCTGCATTAGCTCCAGTGTAAGTAGTGCTCACAGTAATAGTGGGTGGGTCAATAGCAGGATATTCACGCACTGATAAAAAAGTATAACCAACCAGTCCAAATAAAACAATAGCAATGTTTAGAACCGTTGCAAATACTGGCCTTTTCAGCGAGAATTCAGATATATTCATTCTTTAATTAAATAAGATTATGCGAAAAATTCACTAAGTAAACAATGATTCTTCTATTGAGTAATTACTTTTTTCACTTTAACTGGGATATTATTTTTCACGAACAAAACACCTGTTACTACAACAGAATCTCCGATATTAATTCCTTTCGTAATCTCAACTGCATCTGCAGTTCTTAACCCTGTTTCTATGTTCACAAATTTTCCCTTACCATCTTTAACTAATACTAATTTTTTTGAATCAGCATCAGGAATAATGGCATTTGTTGGAATCATGATACTTTGGTTATTACCGCTTACTTGAAGAAGCACTTTAACAAACGACCCTGCCTGTAATTTTCCATCGTTTAATATGGCTCTCACTTTTAAGTTTCTTGTTGCAGTGTTCATTTCAGGCTCTGTTGCAACAATTGTAGCTTTCAATTTTGCTTTATTGTAATTTGTTAAAACTTCAACACTATTGCCTTTTTTAATGAGGTGCGTGTATTGTTCTGGAATAGTGAAATCAATTTTTATTTTATCAATTTGTTGTAGTGTTACAAGAAGCGTTTGTGGTGTTACATAAGCACCTGGGCTTATATTTCTTAAACCCAATAATCCACTAAAAGGTGCTTTTATGATGGTTTTATCTATTTGTGCTTTTAGCACTTCAATATCTGCTTTAATATTGTTTACATTGTTTAATGCAGCATCATAATCTGCTTGATTAATACCGCTTACAGAAAGTAATTTCTTGAACCTTTCTTCATTTTTTTTTGCTAATTCTAGTTGAACTTTGCTTTTGCCAAGTTGTGCTTGCAAATCGGCATCATTAATTTTTGCTAAAACTGTTCCTGCACTAACAGTTGTTCCTTCTGCAATATTTAGCATGGTTAATCTACCACTAATCTCTGGATGAATGTCTACAATTTCATTTGGTATAATGGAGCCATTAGCCTCAATTGTATTGTTAACAGATTTTACAGTTGCAATAACAATCTCAACAACTGTGGGTGGTGCTTGTGTTGGAAGTTTGGTTTTATCATCTTGTTTATTGGTTTTGCAAGATGCAAGTGAGATAAAACCAATGAGGAGTATTTTTTTATACATTATCTAGGAAAATAATTTGCTTGTAGCTGGTAAAAGTAATTGTGATTAACGATAAAGACGCTTTGATTTAAGGAAAAGTTTACATGCGGCTATCAATTTTTCAAATACAACAACAATCTCTCACTTAATATGCTGTTACTATATATTTGCCAAAATTAAAATTCTGTGTTAAAAAAGCAAACTGTAATTATTCTGGTATTAGCTATCATTTTACTAGATCAGGGATTAAAATTTTATATTAAACTAAATTATTTTGCAGGAGAGGAGCATAAAGTTTTAGGCGATTGGTTTAGACTACATTTCGTTGAAAATGAAGGAATGGCCTGGGGCTGGAAGTTTGGTGGCGATGTGGGAAAAATAACACTTACCGTTTTTAGGTTAATCGCTGTTATTTGGGGAACCTTTTTAATAAGAGATTTCATTCGTAAGCAATATCACAAGGGCTTTATTATATGTACTGCATTAATTTATGCCGGAGCCTTGGGAAATTTAATCGATAGTATGTTCTATGGTTTGTTCTTCGATAGTACTTACAATTTAGGAAATCACCAGAATTTTGAAGTGGTAGCTCATTTGCTTACTGGGAAAGGTTATGGTTCTTTTTTGCAAGGTAAGGTGGTTGATATGCTTTATTTTCCATTGTTTAAATCTAATTTCCCATCGTGGTTTCCATTTTGGGGAGGAGAGAGATTTGAATTTTTTAGTCCTGTTTTTAATGTTGCCGATGCTTCAATTACAATAGGAGTCTTATTAATTTTTGTTTTCCAAAATAAGTTTTTTAAGAAACCAAAAAAAGAAGTTGAAACAACTACTGTATCTAACGAATCTGTAGAAAATGCCGATTCTGTTATTCAAACTGCATCATAGTTTATTGTAAGTTAAAATAAGTACTGATACACTTCGTG
>CANGOT010000021.1 GCA_947455425.1 Chitinophagaceae bacterium
AAAGAAAAAGGATTTGATGTTGCAAAAATTAAGCTTACCAATCAAGAATAGTATTCATTGAATAATAAACTAAAGTGACTACAAAACTAAAAACTGGTAATTACAGAATCACTCCTTAAAGGTTCATCCAATAACCAACAAGCGAAGAAATCCTGGCTCATTTAAACCACTGAACGAAGCAAAAAATAACGAACGGCAAATTGAATATTTTAAAACACTTCATTATTAAATAACACCATAAAAAATAAGTAAAATGAATATATTAATTGTATTAACATCACACAGTGCATTAGGAAATACTGGTGAAAAAACTGGTTTTTGGATAGAAGAATTTGCAACGCCTTATTATGTGTTAGCAGATGCGGGAGCTACTATTACTATTGCCTCTCCAAAAGGTGGACAACCGCCTGTTGATCCTAAAAGTGAATTGGCAGATGCTCAAACAAATGCTACTAAAAGATTTTATGAAGACATTGATTTGATTAATAAAGTTGCTTATTCTTTAAAACTAAGTGATGTAAAGTTTGATGATTATGATGCTGTTTTTTATCCTGGTGGTCATGGCCCTTTATGGGATTTAGCAACCGATAAAGATTCAATTAAATTGATCGAAGATTTTTACAACCATCAAAAACCTATAGCTTTTGTATGCCACGCTCCTGCAGCATTGATTCATGTAAAAGCAGAGAATGGAGAGCCATTGGTAAAAGGAAAACACCTTACCAGTTTTTCAAATGCCGAAGAAGAAGCCGTTAAACTAACCAAAGTGGTTCCCTTTTTATTGGAAGATGAGCTTAAAAAAAATGGAGCACATTATACCAAGGCAAGTGATTGGGAATCTTATGTACAACAAGATGGTTTACTAATTACTGGGCAAAATCCTTCTTCTTCCGAGGCGGTTGCTGAATTACTTTTAAAAACACTTAAAGGAGAAAAAACAATTCATTCATAAAAAAAAATAAAACAATGACATTTCAAACAATTAATCCCGCAACAAATACTGTAGTAAAATCTTTTGATGATATGACTGATGCAGCTCTTGAATTATCAGTTGAAACAGCATCAAATACTTTTGCAGATTGGAAGAAAACAGACTATCAAACAAGATCGCAAATACTATACACGGTGGCAGGTTTACTTAGAGCAAAAAAGAAAGAGCTTGCCAAAATGATTACCCTAGAAATGGGCAAACTGGTTACTCATGCCGAAGGCGAAATAAAATTGAGTGCCGAAATATTTGATTACTATGCAAAAAATGCTGAACACTTTTTAGCCGATAAAATATTAAATCCTGTTCATGGAAAAGCATTGATAAGATACAGTCCTATTGGCACTTTGTTTGGCATTCAACCCTGGAATTTTCCATTTTATCAGGTTGCCCGTTTTGCTGCCCCCAATATTATGATTGGCAATAATGTTTTAGTGAAACACGCTGCCAATGTACCTCAATGTGCCATGGCTATTGAAGAAATTTTTGCAGAAGCAGGTGCTCCACTGGGGCTTTATACGAATTTATTAATCTCTCATTCGCAAGCTACCAAATTAATTGGAGATAAAAGAATAAAAGGCTTATCCCTCACAGGTAGTGAAGTTGCAGGAGCCAGTGTAGCAGCAGAAGCAGGTAAACATATTAAAAAATCGGTGTTGGAACTAGGTGGAAGCGATGCCTTTATTATTTTAGAAGATGCAGACATTGATAAAGCTGTTGATTGGGCTATTGTGGGGAGAATTAATAATAATGGCCAATGTTGTGTGGCATCGAAACGCTTTATTGCTGTAGAAAGTATTGCAGATACTTTTCTTGAAAAGTTTAAAAACAAAATGGCAGCAATTGTTGTAGGTGATCCTATGGATGATACCACACAATTGGGACCACTTTGCACAGAAGCTGCAGCTGTAAAAATTGCTGATCAAGTTAAAAGAGCGGTTGAAGGTGGAGCAATAATTTTATTAGGAGGTAAGAGAGTTGATAGAGCAGGTGCTTATATGGAAGCCACTATTTTAACAGACATCAAGCCAAGCAATCCAGTTTTTTATGAAGAATTTTTTGGCCCAGTAGCTCTGTTCTTTAAAGTAAAAAATGAAGAAGAAGCCATTGCATTGTCCAATGATTCCCCCTATGGTTTGGGTGGCTCGGTATTTACACAAGATATTGAAAGAGGCAAACGCATAGCCAATCAAATTGATACAGGAATGGTGTTTATTAATCACCCCACCTGGACACAAGCTGACCTGCCTTTTGGTGGTACTAAAGGTTCGGGATATGGTCGTGAAATGGCAGAGTTAGGGTTAGATGAATTTGTAAATAAAAAGCTCATCAGAGTAAGTGAATTGAGTGATCCGTTTTAAAAATTTAATACATCCTTTATGAAAATCTTTATAATCATAGCCATCATACTCGTTGTCATATTCATTTTATCTCAAATCTATACTACAATGTCTATCAGTAAAACAGAGACTCAGGCATACAATGTAATAAAGGTGGAAGAAAATTTTGAAGTCAGATACTACCCTGCTGCAACCATGGCTATGATTTCATCCAGTTCAACATCTTATAAAGATCTAGGAAGTTCAGGCTTTAGCAAATTAGCAAAATACATTTTTGGTGGCAACAATGAAAAGAAGCAAATAGCTATGACATCGCCAGTGCATATGGAGATTGGAGATAGCAATTCCACTATGGCATTTGTGCTTCCTTCAGTTTATAATGAATCTAATTTACCCAAACCCAACGATTCCTGTATCGCTATTAAAACATCAGCACCAGAATATGTTGCTGCAATAAAATTTGGCGGCTTTGCAAATGATGAAAGCATTCGTAAACATAAAATGTTGCTTGAAGAAGCATTAAAAGCAAAAGGCTTATCCTACTATGGCAATTTTCGGTTCTTAGGATACAATACTCCTTTTCAATTTTTTGGCAGAAAAAATGAAGTGATTGTAGCTGTTAACTGGAACTTGAAATAAACAATGAAAGATAATAGCTTTTTAAACATTATAAATAATAACCACTTTTCCGTCATTGCGAGGGTTCTTGCTCGAAGCAATCTCAAGGAAATCAAGCAGATTGCTGCGTTGGGCAAGAACCCAATCTCGCAATGACGTAGCTTGTTAAGAAACTGATATAACATCTGCAAACTCAGAGACAATACTTATTAGTTAAACAACAAAAACAAATCAAATGAAAAAGTATGAATTATTTACTTCGATAAAGGTTGGCAGTTTAGCATTGAAAAATCGTATTGTGATGGCTCCCATGACTAGGTGTAGAGCCATCAACAATATCCCCAATGATTTAATGGCAACTTATTATGAGCAACGTGCTACGGCTGGTTTAATTATTACAGAGGGAACATCGCCTTTGCCAAATGGTTTGGGCTATGCACGTATTCCAGGTATTTTTAGTGAAGCACAAATTTTTGGTTGGAAGAAGATAACAGCAGCGGTGCATAAAAGCGGTGGTAAAATTGTGATACAATTAATGCACACTGGTAGAATCAGTCATATTTTAAATATGCCTGAAGGAGCAGCAATAGAAGCACCTTCTGCCATTAAAGCTCATGGACAAATGTGGACAGATGCTAAAAAAATGCAAGACTATCCAACGCCAAAAGCAATGACTGCCGAAGATATAATATCCACTCAAGCCGAATATATAACTGCTGCTAAAAATGCTTTGGAAGCAGGGTTTGATGGTGTTGAACTGCATGGTGCCAATGGTTATTTGTTAGAAGAATTTTTATCGCCTGCCAGTAATGTTCGTACCGATAAATATGGTGGTAGTATTGAAAATCGTTGTCGATTTGTGATAGAAATAGCAGCAGCTTTATCAGCAGCTATTGGGAAAGATAAAATGGGTATTCGTCTATCGCCTTATGGCGTTGCTGGTGATATGCCCAATTATGCTGAAATTGATGCTACGTATGATTATCTATCAAAAGAACTTAATAAGATTGATGTTGCATATATTCATCTTGTTGATCATTCTGCAATGGGTGCACCGCCTGTTCCTATGGAAATGAAAAAACTCATTCGCAACAACTTTAAAAACGCATTAATCCTTTGCGGAGGCTATGACAAAGAAACTGCAGCAGCAGATATTGAAAATGGTTTGTGCGACCTGATAGGTTTTGGCAGACCCTTTATTAATAATCCTGATTTGGCAATAAGGTTAGAACAAAATCAAGAGTTATCCCAAAACCTTAAAACAGAGTTATTCTATTCTGCCGATGCAATCGGTTACACAGATTATCCCAATTATAAACCACCAGTTGTTCATCAACTTAATTAAAAAAAATGAAAAAAATAATTGTATTAACCACAACAGTATGTATGCTATCGTCTTTTGTTGCTACAGAAACCATATGGACACAAGATAAAATGCACTCGCAACTTAACTTTAGTGCTACCCACTTTGGCATTTCGCATATTGATGGAAGGTTTCAAACATTTAGCATTACTATGAAATCAGAAAAGCAAGATTTTTCAGATGCTCAAATTGATATGACGGCAGATATAAAATCTATCAATACAGAAGTTGGTTATCGTGATAACGATTTAAAAAGCAGTAATTGGTTTGATGATGATAAATTTTCGACCCTCAGTTTTAAAAGTACTTCGTTTACCAAAACAAAAGGAAAAAATTATAAACTTAAAGGTAATTTAACCATGCACGGAATTACAAAATCTGTTGAGTTTGATGCCACCATAAATGGATGGGCTGTTACCATGAGCAAAAAAAACACCCCAGGATTTACACTGAAGGGCAAACTATATAGAAGTGATTTTAATATGGGAGGCACCACTGCTATGACTGGTGTAAGTAATGACATTATGGTTTGGACAAATGTAGAAATGGGAAAGAATTAAATATTAAAAGGTACAGTTGTTCCTAATAAATATAGAACCGAAGAATGAGGTTTTCTGCAAAAACTGTATTGACCACAAAAGGCATATGAAAACAAAAGTTTAACAAGCATTTGCTCATGTGAACTTATCTTTCTTTAGTGTTTGATTATAAAAAAATTGTACTTATGATGGAAAAGCTACCACTAGCTGAATACTTAAGGCATTATAAATTTCTTGCTATCAATTCAAAAGAGATTATTGAAAAGCAAGTAGATTCTTATCGGCAGCAACATTCTTATGCTGGAACGATCATAGGTTTTACCGTTTTATTTATTCCTTTTTTCTTGAATAGTTTAGATGGGTCCAATCAAGTGCTACAATTCATTTCGATTCTACCGATTGTTATGTTTATTGGTTCTATCCTTTTAATGCTCAGTATCTTTAGAGGTAGGCCACTTGATCAGGCATTATCTGTAACAAAGTATAAGGAGCTTCTCACAAAGACTTACAAAGAAGTTTTACTGTATGAAATTAATGCCAATAAAGTTTCTTATTTAAAAAATAATGCTGCAACACTTAAAGCAAATAAAAGATATATGCAAGGTGTGGGTTTAACCACTGTTGCTATCTTAATTTCCATTGTGCTTTTATTAGTAAGTATGTTTATAGCCATTGAAAAAAAGCCAACAAAAGTGCAGGTGGTAAGTGCTGCAAAAAAATAAATCCCAGCCATGGTAATGTTCAAGAATCTACGATTAGCAGTTAGTAGTTAGTAAGTAGTAAGTAGTAGTTAGTAGTAATTTATACAGAACCCGATATCAGTATCATTTATATTTACAATAAGTGGTGCTAATGAATGTTTATATAGCGGAAAATTTCGTGTTTGCCTAAACTACTACTTACTAACTACTATTTACTAATTATTACTTACATTAACATTTCACAAGTTTGAACAAGATATTTCAAAAGATGCGTTTAGATAAACTTAAACAACAAATCTTTATCTCTTCTCACTTTTGGCATAGTAGCCAAAGCATCTGTTTCGGCTCTGTAGCCTAACGCCATTACCACTGATGCATGTAAACCTTGTTGGGTTAAACCAAGAATTTCGTTGTATTGTGCTGGTACAAACCCTTCCATAGGAGTCGCATCAACTTGTTGTTCCGCTGCTGCAGCCAGACCAATACCTAAAGCTATATAAGACTGTTTTGCATTCCACGCAGCTTTTTGTTCTTGGCTTAAATTAGCAATAGAGCCATTTATATAATCTTTAAACCCGTTAAGGGCTTCAATTGGCATATTTCTCTTAGAAGCAATATTTGTCATATAGTCATCTACCTGTTGGGCCGAAACATCTGTCCAGCTTGCAAAAACGATGATATGCGAACCATCTACAATTTGTGTTTGACCATAAGAGGCTGGTTGCAATTTTGCTTTCACCTCGGGATCTGATATAACAAAAACGGTATAAGGTTGTAAACCATAAGAAGAAGGTGCTAGTTGAATAGCATCGAGAATAGCTTGTAGTTTTTCGTTGGTAACTGATTCGCCATTCATTTTTTTGGTGGCATAACGCCATTGTAAATTGTTGATTAAACTCATTTGATTATTTTTTTTAATGATTAGAAATGTTGTATTTGCTTAAATGACCAAGCCACAAAGTAAGTGTCCCAACAATTGCAAAATTGTTGAATTCAGTAAAAGAAATTACCATAACAATTTGATAACAAAGAAGAAAGAATAATAAGCTATTAAGTTTTTGGCTGTAGCCTTTAAAGGGTTTTGAACCCTATAATGGTTAAACAAGGTAATAGTTATTAAAAAAGGACTGCGAATGCTTTATCCCAAAAGCACCCAAATCGCCCCCTACTCTACTGTTAGATAAGCAGCTATTTTTTGGTAAGTTGCCTGGTTAATAAATACAATTTTTTTAATGTCTTCAACCCGTGTATAGCTACCATGCTGCGTTCGGTAAATAGCAATAGCTTTCGCAACTTCACGTGAAATATAAGGATGCTTACCAAGCTCGAAATCGCTAAGCGTATTGATATTGAGCTTTTGAATATTGGTTGCCGAAAAACTAAGATAAGGCTGCATAGCCTGATAAACTGAATCAGTAAGTCCGTAGGTTTCTTTTACCTGATTGATATTAATAAATCCGCCCAGTTTTTCTCGAAACTTCACAATTTTATATGCCAGATTACCCACACCGGGTAATGCTTTAAAATCTTCTACCGTAGCTGTGTTTACATCAATGATGGTAGGCTGTGGCTTTTGATATTGATGATAATTACTGGCTGGCTGGTAGTTATTGGTTTTGGCTGTAATTGTTATATAAGGCACCAGCAAATCGGCATCCTCTTTTTTTAGACCCCATATTTTCCTAATGTCTTCAGGTGTTTTAAATTTTCCACCCTTGCTACGATAATTCATCATTGTTCTTATCAGCTTAGTCGATAAACCCAGTTTCTGAAAGCCTGCTTCGTCAATTGTATTAGGGTCAAATTGAAAAGGAGTAATATGCTGGCTGGGGTAACTTTGGTTTTTGATATAAGTAGGTTGATGATTTATGAGAGCGTCGTCTGTATTTTTATTGTCGCTACTATCTTTTTGAGGTTGGTTAATAACTATCAGTTTTTGTATAGCAGTATTTACGGGTTCTTTATTTTTTTTAGCAGAATTGTAATACGGCAGTGCAATAAAAATAGCTGCAATAAACAT
Source organism: Chitinophagaceae bacterium (assembly GCA_947455425.1). Taxonomy (GTDB): domain Bacteria; phylum Bacteroidota; class Bacteroidia; order Chitinophagales; family Chitinophagaceae; genus CAIVPM01. The sequence continues at coordinate 7,570 of CANGOT010000021.1, forward strand.
AATCGAAATAGCTGCATAGCTTTCTTTCCGAGAGAAAGACAGATAGTCTTTGATGAACTTTTTCATCGTGTAATTAGTATTTGGTTGCTACAAACTTACTACTAATCCATCAAATGCCAAACGAATATTTCGAGGTAATTCTTCGTTAATATCCTGATGCTTACCTAGTTGGTGGCTGATATGTGTAAAATATGTTTCGGGAACCTGCAGTTCATTCGCCAGTTGAATGGCTTCTTCAAGGTTAAAATGCGAGATATGTTTTTCTCGTCTCAAAGCATTTAGCACCAACACTTTGCTGCCAAGTATTTTTTGTTTTTCTGCTTCATCAATACGATTGGCATCGGTGATATAAGTAAAATCACCGATTCTAAAACCAAGGACAGGCATTTTTAAATGCCATACTTTTATAGGCTTCAGTTCAATATCGCCAACTATAAAGGCAGTTTCATCAATATGGTTTAATACCAGATTAGGAACCCCTGGATATTTATGTTCAGTAAAAGCATAATGCATTTCTTGTTTAATAGCATTTGCCGTTAAATCATTGGCAAATAACTGCATGGGCTGCTGCATGAAATGATTGTATGCCCTCACATCATCGAGCCCGGCCAGATGATCTTTATGTGGGTGAGTAAACACCACCGCATCTAATTTATTTGTATGGGTTCGTAACATCTGATACCTGAAATCGGGAGTGGTATCTATTACTAAGGTAGTAGTTGCCGATTGCACCAGAATACTGCTACGCAAGCGTTTATCGTGTTTATCAGTAGATTGACAAACAGCACAATCACAGGCAATCATGGGTACGCCACTGCTGGTACCTGTGCCTAAAAAAGTAACTTTGATAAAAGGGTGTTGTTGCAAAAGAAAGAATATTATTAAACGCTAAGAATAGACTTTGATACCACAGCATCATAAAGCTTCTGGCTTTCTAAAGTAAGTTTATCGTAGTTTACATCAAGCTGTGGAATTAAGTCGAGCAATGTGTTGATTCTACCTTCTGTATCTAAAAACTTATTTAACACCACTACCCTTTTTTCTTCAAGTAAACACCAGCCACTTTGAAAACTACCACGTTCGTAGCGAATTTTGTATTCGGTGTCGGTAAGAATATTTCCTAGTTTATCCAATGTAGTTTGATTCATTTTCATAGCTCGACACTTTGAGTGTAAAATTAGGTTACACCGTGTTTATGGCGTTAACAATTTTTCCACAAAACAATTACCCACATGTTGCAGCTTACAGATATTGCATAAAAAAAGCCAATACATTTTGTATTGGCTTTTTAAAATAGATTATTTTAAAATTAATCGTAGTTTTTGTTGGTTCCAACTGGTGCTAATTGAACATTGTAAACACCATTGTTATCTGTAGTACCATCAATTACAAATGCAACAATACTGCAATTTGCAGCTACTGCATTATAGGTAGTACCATTTGCAGTTGGACCTGATAATGATATTGTGAATGGCATACTGAACTCATTGTTTTTGAACTGAGCAGCCACATTAATAGAATCTCCAAAAAGATCTGTAGCAGCTTTTCTCATTACACCATTATGAACAAAGTTTGTTACCGGAGAAACACCACCATATAAATATGGAGTGTAGCCATAACTAGTAGAATAATAGTTAGTTTGCGGATATACTAAACCATTCTCAACTAAAGCAATAACAATTTTCATTTTTCTGTTTGTAGTAACGTTGTATTTAACTTTAACGGTACCAGTAACATTTGTTCCACTTACAGTGCTATTGATAGCTAAACCCAAAGGAGCCCATTGAGCCAAGGCTGAGTTAAGTTCAGAATTGTTTTCACCCCAGGTTCCAGCTCTGTTTAAAATAGCAGCAGGATAACCAGTAACACCGAATGCTGCACCTAAACTACTGTAATATTGATATTTGTATGGATCAGGTTGACCACTACCACCTGAATGCACACCAACAACAACACAGTTTGGATGCGTTGCTTTATAATTTTCTAATTCATTAGCAACACGTGGGCAGAATCCACACCAGGTACCAGTACAATCTTCCACTAAAATTTTTTGTGAAAATGGAGAAGCTGTTTTAGTCACAACATTTAATGTTTTAGCATTAGAAGGTGAGCCATTTTTAGATGCAGTTACAGTATAATTACCAGTTGCATCTGCAACATATTGACTAGATATAAGTGTTGATCCATTCAAATAAATTTGTGAAGTACTTGTAATATCAGCTCCGTTTTTATCTTTCACTGTAATCGTTACATAATCAAATCCATTATACTCAAGCGTTGGAGAAGATAAAGACACAAATACAGAATCGGTACTAACAATTACTGGCGTAACAACTAAATTAACAGCAGGTGAAGAAACACCATCTTTAGTTGCAACAAAAGCAAATGTTCCGGCAGTTGTAGGTGCATACACAGCACCAATTACAGATGCTCCGTTTGCTGTGATAGCACAGGCAGAAGTAACATCGTTGTTGTTTTGATCTTTGACGCTCACATAAACATTCTGAGGAGCTGAAAGACTTACCACTGATTTAGAAAGTGTTAGTGTTAAACTGTTACCACTACCATTTCCTCCACTACCATTGGTATCTTTTTTACAAGACGTAACCAAAGAAATAAATCCAAGCAGCATAAAGCCGAATACAAGTGTTTTTTTCATTTTTTGAAATTTGTTGCCGAAATTAGGGGAATATTAGAAAAAAAATAATTTATTGTTAAAAAACCATTATTTCGCTTCAAATTATAGTTATGCTTAAAAAAATATTGTACAGCAGTCTTTTATCTTTTTTAATCACCGGCTACGCTCATGCACAAGATAGCTTTAGCCCGATTAAACTAAAATCAGTTTCGGGCAAACAAATAAATTTTGCAGAAGTGGCAGCTTCTAGCAAAGACACCATAGTAGTAGTTTCTTTTTGGGCAACCTGGTGTATTCCCTGCATTTCGGAATTAGATAATATTAATGAGGTATTCAAAGAAAAACAAGCTATAAAACCTTTTAAGTTTATTGGTGTTGCGATCGATGACTCAAGAACCGCACAACGTGTAAAACCATTTGTTGCTGGTAAAGGCTGGCAATTTGATGTGTTGATAGACATCAACAGCGAATTAAAAAGAGCTCTGAATGTGACCGATGTGCCCCATGTTATGATTATTAAAAACAATAAAATAGTATATCGTCATACCGGATATATTGTAGGAGAAGAAGATAATCTATTTGAAAAAATAAAATCACTATAAACCCCTAAAGACTTACTGAATGAAAAGAATTTTAATTACAGCTTTAGCCTGTATATCAATAAAAACAACGTTTTCGCAACAAACAGAGCAACCCATAAAGGGGCATTTAAATGGTAGTTTTGAGAATTACTCTCAATACTATATGCAGGATGATAAAATTGGTGCAACAGCACCTCAAGATAAAGTTGGTTCTAACAACTTCTTAAAACTGGATTATACCTACGGAAAATTTACTGCTGGTGTTCAGTTTGAAGCATACCTGCCTTCTATTAATGGTTATTATGATATAGCAGCCAATCAAAGTAAATTAGTAAACCGTTATTTTAAATACACCGAAGAGAAATTCTCGGTGCAAGTTGGTGATTTTTATGAACAATTTGGAAGTGGATTAATCTTTCGTTCCTACGAAAACAGACAAATTGGAATTAATAACGCCTTAGAAGGTATTAATATCTATGTTGAGCCTACCGAGTTTTTAAAAATAAAAGCATTGTATGGTAGAACCAGAAAGCTGTTTGACTATTCTAATTCAATTACAAGAGGTGTTGATGCTGAAATTGATATTACAAAAGCATTTGCCAGCAAAACAAAAGAACATTCAACACATATTGCCATAGGAGGAAGTTATGTAGGAAGATATCAGGAATACACAGGACCTATTGACGATTATCCATCTACTGTTGATGCATTTGCAACCAGATTCGACTTAAACAGTAATGACTATTCTTTAAATATTGAATATGTAAATAAAGGAAAGGATCCACATTTTATAAATCAAAACAGTTTTGAAAAGGGCAAGGCCTTATTAATCAATGCAGCCTATACAAAAAATAATCTCGGTATTACATTTACCGGTAGATCTTTAACTAATATGGATTTCAGAAGCGAAAGAAATATTGCTATTGCTACTCAATTGCCTGTTAACTATGTGCCTGCACTTACAAAACAACACGATTATTTAACCAGCAATATTTATGTTTACAGTGCTCAGTTAAAAGCTGAAACTGGTTTTCAAACAGACTTGTACTACAGCTTTAAACCTAACACCAAACTAGGTGGTAAATATGGAACAAAAATAGCTGCTAATTTCTCAACTTACTACTCTTTAAAAAACAATAACGACATTCTAAGCGGTGGAAATGATAAATACTACTCCGATGCCAATATTGAATTGAAGAAGAAGTTCAGCAAAAAATTTGAGGCAACCTTAGGACTTCAGAATATTTTTTACAATGCTTTGGTGATTTCTGGTTCGGGCCACGAAAATGTTACCTCTAACATTCTTGGCTTATCAGGTATATACAAATTTGCCTCAAAAAAATCTTTAAAAGTTACTTTAGAACACTTGTGGACTAAAGAAGATAAAGGCAATTGGGCATCTTTAATTACTGAATACTCATTCTCATCACCTTACTCGTTTTATGTAAGTGATTTATTTAATTATGGCAACAGTGAGAGCGATAAACAAAACCACTACTACAATGTAGGGGCAAGTGTTACCAAAAACTCAACGCGTTTTGCTTTAGGATTCGGAAGACAACGTGCTGGTTTATTTTGTGTAGGTGGCGTTTGCCGTTTTGTACCATCTGCTTATGGTTTTACAGCAACACTTACTACATCTTTCGGAAACTAATTTGAATGAAGAACAACCTCGAAAAAGAAACACAATATGCCATTCCATCAAAATACCGCAAGATGGAAAACCTGCATATTGTGTTTTGGTTGTTTAAAGATTTATCCTGGTGCATAGGCATTAAGCCATTGGGAATTGCTATGATTATCCCCACATTAATCATCTCCATCATCATTACCAATAGAACCAAAGATTTAGTGAGTGAGCTATGCCATAATATAGCTGTTACACTATGGATTTTGGCCAATAGCTATTGGATGATCAGCGAATTCTTCTCTTTTGATAGCAAACCATTACTAGGTTACACTTACAAGCATCTGGCTTTGTTGCCCTTTTCTTTGGGAATCTTTGTTTTAGGATACTACTATCTGATATATCGCTTTTCTAAAAAAGCCGATCAAGTAAACTAAGCCACAGCTTTTGTAGTATCTTTTTTCCTACGGGAAACAATCACAATAATCAGTCCTGTAATAAACAATAAAGTAGAAATTATTTCGGCCTGTGTGGGATGAAATCCTGCAATATTATAAACTGTATTCACTCTTATTTTCTCTATCCAGAATCTTTCGAAACCGTTTAGCATCAGGTAAATACCAAACATAGTTCCGGCAGTTTTAATAGATTTTCTTATACTGAATAAAATAAAGAAGAAAATAGTTGATACCACCGTTTCATAAAATGGTGTAGGGAAAACAGCCAATGGTAGGGCATTACAATACTCTCCTTTACAGTTTAACATAGGTACACCTTCGTTGATAACATTATGAGGGTATGTGTAACCAAACAACCATTGTGGCAACCACGAAACCGGTTGCACAGCTATACGATGCACATCGGCTAGGTTTTTAAACTCCTTCATATAAAAAGCGTGGTTCTGCAATAGAGCATCATTGAATTGTATGCCCTTTGCAAGTACTAAATGTCCGGTTTCGTCTGTAATAAAAGCACTATTAACAATTCCCCAATCTCCATCTCCCGAAACCTGACAACCAACCCTGCCCAAAGCATACGCAATCATTAAAGCAGGAGCCACGGCATCGGCCAGATGAAAAAACGGAATCTGATTTTTCTTTGCAAAATAAGCAATAGCAATGGCTGCACAAATCAGTCCGCCGTAAAATGTTAGTCCACTAAACGATATTAAAGAACCAATGGGATCTTTTATAAACTCGTCCCAGTTTTCGAGGTTATGGAAAATTTTCGCACCTAAAAAGCCAAATAATGCTGCATACACCACAATGTCTCCTACTCTATCGTGCGGCCAAAGTCTGATGGTTCTTTCTTCTGGTTTGGCTAGTTTTAGTTTATTGGCTTCATAAAACTTATATCCGGCAGCAATTATTCCAAAAAGAATTCCCAAACCCAGATTTCCTTTACCAGATAATAAAAATTCCTGAGGATTATTTAATGCTCCGGGCGTTACCAATACGCCAATGATTTTATACCCAAAAACAAATCCAAGCAAAAAGTTTACAAATAAATCAGCAGCACTGGCTGGTTGACCAATAGTAATTTTTTTATCGATATGAACAAACAAACCCAAACGTTGTTTACGTTTCAGTTCATTTGTTAACACCCAGGCCGCCACAATGAATGCCATGGCAACAAAAAAACCAAAAGTGTTGAATAGCTTTAAAAAAGTCCATTCAACACCAAACCAATCTTTGAAGATATAATATAAATTAGGGTACATTTTTTTTATTTACGATTTATCGATTTTAGATATACAAGAGTTTACAGATTATGGTTTATAGTTATTCCATAACCATAAACTGTAAACCATCAACTAACTAAATTTCTCACTTAAATATCTCTCAGCATCTAATGCCGCCATACAACCGCTTCCTGCTGATGTAACTGCCTGACGGTAAATTTTATCCTGCACATCTCCCGCTGCAAAAACACCTTCGATATTGGTTTTTGTTGAACCCGGAATGGTTTTAATATAACCTGCTTCGTCCATATCAATAAAGCCTTTAAACAAATCGCTGTTAGGTTTATGACCAATGGCAACAAAAAAGCCACTGATCGGCACTTCTGTTTTTTCGTTGGTTTGGGTATTATGAATACGAACGCCGGATACTTTATTTTCTCCCAGAATTTCATCGGTGTTGCTGTTCCAATATATTTTGATATTTTCGGTTTTCAATACCCTGTCCTGCATTACTTTACTGGCACGCATGGTAGCACTACGAACAATCATATGCACGGTGGTGCACAGTTTAGATAAATACAATGCTTCTTCTGCCGCTGTATCTCCAGCACCCACAATAGCTACTTCTTTTCCTTTAAAAAAGAAACCATCGCAAACGGCACAGGCACTCACGCCAAAGCCGTTTAAACGTTCTTCACTTTCGAGGCCTAACCATTTTGCAGAAGCACCAGTGCTAATGATAACAGCATCAGCTTCAATGGTATGTTCTTCATCAATTTCAATAGCGTAAGGTTGTTTGCTAAAATCAACTTTAGTAACCATACCATATCGAATATCGGCTCCCATTCTGGCAGCTTGCTTTTCAAAGTGAATCATCATCTCGGGACCTTGAATACCTTCGGGATAACCGGGATAGTTCTCAACTTCTGTTGTAATGGTTAATTGTCCGCCTGGCTGAATACCCTGATACAAAATAGGTTTAATACCAGCTCTTGATGCATAGATGGCTGCAGTATAACCCGCAGGACCGCTTCCAATAATTAATAAATGTGTTTTTTCCATTGTAAAATTCTATTGTAAAGGATTGATCGTTCTCAAACCTTTTATATGTTGAAAGTCTTTAAGATTATTTGTAATAAGTGTGTAATTAAAAACCAATGCTGTTGCTGCAATAATAGCATCTGGCGTTTTAATTTTATATTTTCTTCTGATGTTAATACAATTTGTAACGATTGCATCTGTCATATCAAACACGTTACTTTCTTCAAGAAGTGATTGTATTTTTTCCTCTATAACTGTATCTGTTTTCCAGCTAAGCAATTCAATTTTAGAAATAATTGAAAAATTAGGAATAGCATTTATCACCTCATCCATAACCTCAATATTCTCGGCATTAATTCTTCCTGAGAGATAATGAGAAATTACATTGGTATCAATTATAAATTGTTCCATTCGTTTCTCATTTGTTGAATATGATTATCTAATGATACCCCGTTTTCTTTACTAATAATCCCTTTATACTTGTCAGATAACTTTGTTTTAGAATGAGTATCGTCTTTAATAATTTTAATGATATGCAACTCTTCCAATTCATTTAAAAGCCCCATTGCTTTCTCGTTTGTAATTTGAATATGTAATGTTTCCATAAATTCATTATTAAATGTTCTACAGGCAAATGTATCGCTACTTACATATTATGCAAGCGTAAATATGTTATTGTGAATAAAGTAATGAGGGGTGTTAAAATAAAAACTCCGAAGCCTGTAGCTTTCGGAGTTTTTATAGCGGTTTGGCATTACTACTACACCGTCATAATTTCTTTTTCTTTTGATGCCAGATGTTTTTCAATTAAAGCAATATGCTTATCGGTATACTCCTGCACACTGGCTTCTGCATCTTTTGCAGCATCTTCGCTTAAGCCATCTTTTTGTAATTTCTTTATTTGCTCAATGGCATCTCTTCTAATGTTTCTTACGGCAATCTTACCTTGCTCGCCTTCGGCATATGATTTTTTCACCATTTCTTTTCTACGCTCTTCGGTTAATGGTGGTAGAAATAAACGTATTTGTACCCCATCGTTTTGTGGTGTTACACCAATATTTCCCATTAAAATAGAACGCTCAATGGGTGCCAGCATATTTTTTTCCCAAGGTTGAATACTAATGGTTCTGGCATCTAAAGCAGAAATATTTGCTACCTGACTAATTTGTGTTGGACTACCATAGTAATCTACTGTTAATCCATCTAACATTGATGGAGAAGCTTTGCCAGCTCTAATCTTTGTAAGTTCTGTTTCCAGATGCACAATGGCTTTTCTCATGGTATCTTGTGCATCATCCAGTATCATCGAAATCTCTTCGTTCATAAGTTTTAATTTAGCGGGACAAATCTAATACAATGAAATGAATCACAAAAAAAACATAGAAATCATCAACGCACTCACACGAATACATCGTTATTCTAAAATCACTAAATGGTAAATAGTTTCGTTCTCTTATTTTTGTTTTATAAAAACTATTAACGATGAGTAAAACAGCGTATGTATTTCCGGGTCAGGGTTCTCAGTTTAAGGGAATGGGAAAAAACTTATTTGATAGCAGTGAGGCTGCAAAACAATTATTTGAGCAAGCCAACGATATTCTAGGTTTTGATATTAGTAAAATCATGTTTGAAGGAACCGATGAAGATTTAAAGCAAACCAATGTAACCCAGCCTGCTGTTTTTCTTCACTCGGTAATTGCCTATAAAAGTATTGAAAACGCACAGCCCGATATGGTGGCGGGTCATTCCTTAGGCGAGTTTTCGGCTTTGGTGGCCAATGGTGTGTTGAATTTTGAAGATGCCTTACGTTTGGTAAGCATTCGGGCAACCGCCATGCAAAAAGCCTGTGAATTAAACCCCAGCACCATGGCTGCGGTTTTGGCTTTGGCCGATGATAAGGTAGAAGAAATTTGTGCTGCTATACAAGCCGAAACCCATGAAGTGGTGGTGGCTGCCAATTATAATTGCCCGGGTCAGTTGGTAATTAGTGGTTCTTTAAAAGGAATAGAAATTGCCTGCGAAAGAATGAAAGCTGCGGGTGCTAAACGTGCTTTGGTATTGCCAGTGGGTGGTGCTTTTCATTCGCCTTTAATGTTGCCGGCTAAAGAAGAATTAGCCAATGCTATTGAAGCCACCCAATTTAATCAGCCTACCTGCCCTATTTATCAAAATGTGGTAGCTACTGCTGTTACCGATGCTGCTGCTATTAAAGAAAATTTAATTGCACAACTTACAGGTGCGGTTAAATGGACGCAGATTGTGCAAGCCATGCATGCAGATGGTGCTACCAGGTTTATTGAAGTAGGCCCGGGAAAAGTATTGCAGGGTTTGGTACAAAAAATTGTAAAAGATGTTGAAGTAGCAGGTGTGAACTAGTATAATACCAGCTATACTTCTTCAACAACTCGTCATTTCCAGTTTCCTGACATAGCTGTTAAAA
>CANGOT010000022.1 GCA_947455425.1 Chitinophagaceae bacterium
ACTACAATGAAGGCTCTTATAACTTTTTTAGTGAAATGAGTCCAGATTTAAGATACGATGCAAAAGATTCTGATCCACCGTATATGAAACGCAAAACAATTCGTGGAGGAAGTTGGAAAGATGTTGCTTTTTATTTACAAACTAGTACACGTGCATTTGAGTATCAAGATACTGCTAAATCTTACATTGGATTTAGATGTGTTATTGATTTAGCCCCTCGAATGAGATAATTTTATTTAGATTTCTTTATCTATTTTATAAAAAATAATTAATGAATTTGCCTTCAGTTCAGGGGGTAAGTATCTTGTCTATAATTAAAACAAAAATTTAAAAACAAAAACAAAAAATCATGGCAGCAAAAATTCCCGCCAAAGTTGGTAAATTGATGGACATTTTCGTATCTGTTGCAGCAGCAGTAGTAATTTATGGAGCACTTCAAAAAATTCTGCACTCTCCAATTGCAGATATTATGCTTAAGATTGGATTAACAACAGAAGCTGTTTTATTCTTAACCTATGGTATTTTGTATGTACGTTATCCGGCAATGGATGATCATGAAGTTCATTTACCAGGTGGTGCAGAAGAAAAAGGAAATCCTGCATTAAAATCAATGGAAAAAATGCTTGCTGAGGCTGATATTACACCTGCTAATCTTGGAAAATTAAGTGCTGGCTTTCAAAAATTAGGTTCTACTGTTAACAATATGGGCGAAATTGGTGATGTTGTAAAGTCAACTGGTGATTTTTCAGCAAAAACAAAAGAGGCAACAGCTGCTTTAGGTGCTGTAGCAGCTTCTGTTAATCAAGCTACAGGAACATTTAACTCTTTTAATGCTGCTAGTGAAACTACTAAGCAGTTCCATACTCAAATTCAAGTACTAACAAAGAACTTGTCTTCATTGAATACTATTTATGAATTAGAATTGCAAGAAAGTAACAATCACCTTAAAACAATGAATCAGTTTTATGGTAAGTTGGCTCAAGCTTCTGCAGCTATGAATAACACAGCAGAGGATGCAGTGAAAGCTAAAGATCAAATTGCTGCCCTTGCCACTAATTTAACTAAGTTAAATTCTGTATACGGTAATATGTTGACAGCAATGCAAGGCAGATAATCAATCTTTCTGATTAATTATCATTTTTTTTCTTGTATAAACAAAATTTGTAAATCTAAAATATTAAATAAAAATGTCTCTACCTAAAGAGCCAAGGCAGAAGATGATTAATCTGATGTATCTAGTTTTAACTGCATTACTTGCGTTAAACGTGTCATCAGAAATCTTAAATGCCTTTAAAACAGTAGATAGAAGTCTTATCAATGCTAATAAAATAGTAGATCAAAAGGATAAGGATATTATGACTTCTTTTCAAAAATTATTAGAAAAAGCAGAAACAAAAGAAAAAGCAGCAATTTGGAAACCAAAAGCCGATCAAGCTCAACAAATGTCTGATCAGTTGGTAGCTGAAATTGAAGCTTTAAAAGAAGAATTGAAAAAAGAAGCTGGACTTAAAATGATTGATGGTAAAGAGTCTTTTAAAGAAGATGATTTAGAAGCAGCTACAAGATTATTTTTAGGACATGAAGGAAAAACTGGAAAAGGTGAAGAATTGAAAAGCAAACTTATACAGTTTAAAGAAAAATTATTAGCAATCGATCCTAAAATTAAAGATGAGTTAGCTAACAGTTTACCGATTGATATGAATGTTCCAGAGGGACAAGATTGGGGAAATACATATTTTCATATGACTCCAACAATCGCTGCAATTACTATTTTAAGCAAATTTGAAAATGATGTAAAAAATAGTACTGCCCAAGTTGTTGAATTATGCCATAAACAAGTTGGTCAAGTTGAAATCATATACAATGAGTTCCAAGCTATTGCTAGCCAAAGTTCTGAGTATGTTATGCCTGGTCAAGAAATCAGAATTACTGCTGGTGTAGGAGCTTTTAGTAAAGCAGCTCAACCAACTATTACAATTGATGGTTCTTCCGTGCCATTAAATGCAGAAGGTGTTGCTGAAATGAAGTTTAATGCTGGTGCAACTGGTTCTTACAGTAAAAAAGTTAACATTAGCTTTAAAAAACCAGATGGAACTATAGGTACAGCTGAAAAGGAAATCAAATATGTAGTTGGTTCTCCTACAGGTGTAACTGCAAGTGCTGAAAAAGTAAACGTTCTTTATTTAGGATTGGATAATCCAATCAGAATTTCTGGCGGTACAAAAGGTGCTGAAGCTATTACTGCAACAATTGATAATGGTACTATAACTAAAGGTGAAGGTGGTTTATTCACTGCTAAACCTTCAAGTGCTGGAAAATCTGTTGTAACTGTTAACGTGCAAGGGGATGCTAAAGCGTCACAATTTAACTTCCCAGTAAAAAGAATACCAAACCCAACACCAATGATTGGTCAATATGGTGGAGGTAGTGTTCCTGTAAATGCTTTTAAAGCGAATGTTGGTATTCGTGCTGATATGGGAGATTTCGTTTTCGAAGGAGTTAAATACAACGTAGTTGGCTACACAATTGTTACTACTGGTAAAGGTTTTGAAAATGGACCTAAGTTCGCAGTTGTTAGTGGTGCTTATTTCACCCCTGAAGTTAAAGGATATATCGAAATGTGTAAAGCAGGTTCTTCTGTTTTAGTTACAGATATTACTGTTGAAGGACCCGATGGAAGAAGAAAACTTCCAACTTCAATGGCGTTTAATTTGACAAATTAATTTTTTATGCAAAAGACATTAAGTAAGATAGTATTAGTAGGATTGTCTGTGTGTTTAGTTTTTACTACCTCAGATGTTTATTCTCAAGCTAAGAAGAAAACTACTGCAAAAAAACCTGCTGCCGCTGGCTCGAATCCATTTGGTGGTGGTGGTAATAACCCTGCACCTGCACCTGCTGCTGGCTCGAATCCATTTGGTGGTGGTGGTGGTAATAACCCTGCACCTGCACCTGCTGCTGGTAGTAACCCATTTGGTGGATCTTCCAGTACCAAAACTTCAGGAAGTGCGAACCCTTTTGGCGGTGGAGGAAATCAAGCAGGTACTCAACCCCCTGCAAACAAACCTGCATCTGGTGGAAAAGTGCCATTAGTAGTTGTACCATCGGCAAACTCAAATCCACTATCTGATTCTATTAAGCCTTCTTTACGTAATGAAAGTGCAATAATTTCAAATATTAAAGATCGTAATCCATTGCCTTATGATGATATCAGAGAGGATGATGCGATTTACAGACAAAAAATTTGGCAAGTTATTGATGCTAGAGAAAGAATTAACGAACCTTTTACTTATAATGAAGATAATGGTTCTCAACTATTCTTTTCAATAATATACAAGGCAGTAATTGAAGACTCTGTTTTAGCTTTTGAAGATGATAAATTCAGAAAAGGATACACAGATATCAATAAATTTAAAGCTAAGTTCTCTGGAGGGTTAGATACTTTAGATGTTCAAGATTTAGATGGTAATATTATTGAAAGACAAGTTAGAACAAAAGAGTTTCCAGTAGATTCAGTGTATGAATTTATGGTGATGAAAGAAATTATCTTCGATAAAGAAGCTTCTCGTCTTGTTCACAGAATTATTGGTATTGCTCCAATGGGTCCAACAATTTTACCTAGTGGTAAAGTTATCCCTGGTCCTCATTTTCCTTACTTCTGGATTTATTACCCTGATTTGAGAAAAACACTTGCTAAAAAACAAGTTTATAACGGAAAAAATATGGGTGCTAGAATGACTTGGGAAGACTATTTAGAAAACCAACATTTCAGCTATTACATAGTTAAAACGTCAATGGATAATCCTAAAGATCAGTGGTTAAAAGAGTATGTTAAAGATCCTTTATTCAAACTTCTTGAAGGAGATAAGGTTAAAGATAAAATCTTCAATTACGAACAAGGCCTTTGGGCTTACTAGTATTTAGAAACATAATTTTAAAAGCTCTGCATATTTTGCAGAGCTTTTTTTTGTGGCTATTTTCAATCGGCTACTTTTGCCAATATTAAAAAAATAACTATGAGTTTAATTGTTGTAGGTTCTATGGCTTTTGATGCAATAGAAACCCCTTTTGGTAAAAGCGATAAAATTGTTGGTGGAGCTGCTACTTATATAGCATGGTGTGCCAGTAACTTTTGTAAAGTAAATCAAATTAGTGTGGTGGGTGGTGATTTCCCTCAGGATGAGCTAGACACACTATCTTCAAGAGGTGTATCATTTGAAGGATTGCAAATTAAAAAAGATGAAAAGTCTTTCTTCTGGAGTGGCAAATACCATATGGATATGAACAGTCGTGATACTCTTGTAACCGAGCTGAATGTTTTAGCTAACTTTAAACCAGAAGTTCCGGATAGTTATCAGGATTGCGAGTTTTTAATGTTGGGTAATCTAGATCCTACAGTACAAAGAAGTGTGATTGAGCAATTGAAAAATAAACCAAAATTAATTGTACTGGATACCATGAACTTTTGGATGGACATTATGCTCGATGAATTGAAAAAAACAATCAGTATGGTTGACGTATTGATGGTGAACGATAGCGAAGCCAGACAATTAAGTGGCGATTTTTCTTTGGTTCGTGCAGCTAAAAAAATTATGGCTATGGGACCTAAATACTTAATTATTAAAAAAGGAGAACACGGTGCTCTATTATTCCACGAGAATAATGTGTTTTATGCACCAGCACTTCCTTTAGAAGAAGTATTTGACCCAACAGGTGCTGGAGATACTTTTGCAGGCGGATTCATTGCTCATCTTGCAAAAACAAAAGACATCAGTTTCGAAAATATGAAAACAGCCATTATTGTGGGTAGTGCAATGGCAAGTTTTTGTGTTGAGAAATTCGGAACAGAAAGATTAAGAGAAGTTTCTCAAGATGATATTAAAGAAAGATTAAACCAGTTTGTACAATTATCAAGTTTTGATATTGCATTGGTATAAACAACTATTAATGATGTTGTTCTGTCTTAGCATGGGGGCTATCTTTATGTAACTCATAATCTCCATGACAACGAGATAATAACACAAATAAGCAAAACATTATTGTAAATGATAAAAGAGTGGTGAAAGTGTAATTTTTAACTACACCAGTTAATCCTTCTTCGTTATGATGATGTGACATATAAAAGTATTTTTGCACGGCAATATTAAAGAGTAATTCAATAATTGACAACAGAAATTTAAGAGTCAATATTGAATTACTCTTTTTTTAGGTAAGCAGTCACTTCTTTTTCTAAATCCATGGTAGGTAATAACAGTAAAGTTTGTAATCCTGCCTCTTTTGCACCTTCAATATTCTTTAAAGTATCATCTATAAACAATGTTTCTTGAGCCTGTAAACCATGCTCGTTTAATAGTCTAAGATACGATTCTTTATAGGGCTTTCTCATTCCTAAAATATGAGAGTAATAATCTTTTATAAAGTAATTACTCAAATCGTGCCCTGGGTTACTTTGATGATATATCTCCATAAGAGCATGGTAATGTGTTTCGTTGGTATTACTAAATAAATACACATGGTATTGCTTACCAATCATCTCCAGCCATACCAAACGCTCCGTCCAAAAGTCACCCAACATTGCATTCCATGCAGTTTCTATTTGTTCATTGGTTAAATGTGCGTTAGTGATTTGTCTAAATCCATTGCAAAAATCAGCGGGGGTAATAAGGCCTGTTTCAAAATCTTCAAACAGTTTAGAAACAAAATCTTGTTTGTAATAGCTTGCAAAATTGCTTATTCCCAAAGCCACGAAAGCGTCTTCTGTTTTTTGGTAATCTACCTGTAGAAATATGCCACCCAAATCGAAAATAATATTCTTTATACTATGCATTAGTTTACTTGTTTGATTGCTTCCCAAAGTCTTATGGCTACCAGTTTATTTCCTTCGTCGTTTAAATGAACTCCATCGGTAGTTAAAATTCCTTCTGAGAGATTTTCGTAATTGAATTGTTGTAGATGATAAACAAATGCTTCTCTTAAGTCGCATAAAACCAGATTATATTCTTTGGCAAGTTTTCTTACCACATCGCAATACAAATTCAAATCATTGTCCTGGGCATTGGCATTGTTTTGTTTTTCGCCAATTACCGATGGTGTGCAAAGCACTATTTTGCTATGGGCTGCCAGTAGTTTTATAATCACTGCCCTGTAAAATTTTTCGTATCGGTCAATATCCAGTCCTGTACCATTTTTAACCTTACACCACACATCGTTAATACCAATATATACCACTGTTATGTTGGGCGATTTCGACAGCACATCTGCATCTATTCTAAACAATAAATCATATACACGGTTACCACTAATACCAGCCCCAATGGTTTGATATTTTTTTACTAAGTCTTCTGCCTCTATTTGACGGTTAATAAGGCTGATATACCCATTCAAAGCTTTGCCTTGCTCGGTAATAGAATCTCCAAAAAAGATGATTCTTTTTTTTGTATCTCTTCGGTATGCCATTAAAAAAAGTACAATAATAAATACGGTGAATAAAATAATATTAGTTGTCAATGTGATTGTTTAGTAAATGACTTGATGCAGCAAAAATAGTAGTTTAACTGTTGTTGGTAGATGCACTAAAAACATTGTGGCATTATAGGAATTTAATGCTGTGTTTATAATTTTCTTAATTAGTATTAACACATGGTTTTTATAAGTGCTGAACTATCTTTGTTACTATGGCAGATGTGCACAGCAAAGAAACAAGAAGTTACAATATGAGCCAGATTAAAAGCAAAAACACAAAGTCTGAATTGCTGGTGCGTAAGTTTCTTTTTACAAAGAGGTTTTGTTTTTGACTATAGAAAAAATAGTTCTTTATCAAGGTTGAAACTTCTCATTATGATATTTTAGGAACTCTACATCTGGAAGAAACCTAGAAGGTAAAATAATGTCTTGGTTGTTATATTTGATAAAGTACTCTTCTATTGCCTTTGATTTAGTTTGTTTTAATAAAATCGATGACACTTTAATTTTATAATCTTGAGTAATTGTTATTAAGCCAGATTCAAAAGCTTTATCATGAAGTGCATTTATTGTAATTCCATTTCTAGGATTAAGTCTGTTTTTTTCATCTAGACTCCAAGGTTTAATATGCCCAGCTATTAAAAGTTCTTTTTGTTGAATACCTGTTATACAACAGGTATTGTTATAAGATGCTAACACTGATGTTCTGAAAAAAGATTGATTTACTCTGGTTCTTACTAATTGTTCTCTAGTTTTCCCTTGCTTAAGTAATTCATCATCTGAGATGTTATTCAACTTTTCAACTGAAGTATGTTCAATTTTTGCAAGTAATTTTTCACTTTCATATGGCAATTCATCCCAGTTGTTATAAAACTCATTCCAAATTTCTGCATCTAATTTACTCGCATTAGAAGCTCCTTTTATTCCTCTTGTCTTTAAGCTTGGATCAAGACTTGCGAAATTTACCAGTTTATATGCAACAGAACTTGGTGTTCTTCCTATTAGACTTGCGAGGTTAATGATTTCGGGATTATGTCTATGAAGTCTTCCAAAAGGAAGTTTGCAATAAAGATTTATTGCTAAAATCAATTCATCTCTTGTCCATAGTTTTTGTCCTTCTTTCATTCGAAAATTGTTATTTCAATTTCTTCATCTTCATTCTCAAAAATAAGTCTATCATAGTCATCAAATTCATCATCTGTTTGCATAACAAATTCATACTGACAACTAAGGCACTTATGAACTTGCGTTCTATTAATTTTATGAGATAAGTTTAAAATAATTTCAGTACCTGAACCACAGAGGTGGCAGGTTGTTGGAACATCAGAGTAAATGTAAATTTCTTGGTACTTCGTCATAAAGTTAATCAGAAATTGTTCGCCAATTTTTTTCCCCAGTTTATCTACTCTTTATTATCAGAATAATTAACATGAAACTTTAATTTCCTCATTTTAAAGATATCGTCAACTGTACAAAACGAAGATAGACAGTTATTAAAGAGTATACAAAAAATGTACTTTATGTTGATAAATAGTAAATAGAATATTATGTCTTACTCGTTTCTTTATTTATTGCCTTATTCGTTTTGCTCACAACATCTTCCCCCAATCCCCTTCCCCCTATACCTTCTTCCCCTTCCCCTACAACTTTTTTCCTTTCCGCTATAGCGGATTTGCTTTCCGGTACAACTTTTTTGTTTTCCGCTATAGCGGAAAACATTTCCGCGATAGGTTTTTTGTTTTCTGTTATAGCGGATTCGGCATCCGCTATAAGTTTTTTCATTTCCGCTATAGCGGAAAACGTTTTGGCTATAGGGGATCACCCATTTTTTATACCTGTTGGGGCACTGGTGATACCTGTAAAGCCGAAAGAGTTGTTAAATTTTGTAAAAACCAAACCTATAGCCGGGCTGGCTAAAAAATTTTAACATTTTTTTTTATGGGTTGGTATAAAGTTGGATAAACCCTGCTCTGGTCTCTTATTTTTTTTAATTAAAAATTTAATTTTATGCGTAAAAACAGAGTAATTACGGATTTCAGCGACGCAACAGACGCTGATTTGAGCCTTGCAGCTTCTAATGCTGTTAAAGGATTAACAGGAAATGCCAGCTTTAACTTCACTGGCAACATTTTTAAAGATTTAGAAGGGAATGCTACTGATTATTACAGCAGTTTGTCGGGATTGCTTACCGGTGGTAAATCGGCAGTTATCACTAAAAATGCTGTAAGAGAGGCTTTGTTAAAGAGCCTGAATGAAGTGGCAATAGTAGTGAACCAGCAAGCCGATGGCGATTTGCTTAAACTGCAGAGTAGTGGTATTACTTTGGCAGAGCAACCAAGTTACGACCAGCAACCTATGCCTATTAATTTTAGGGTAGAGAATGGTAACAACGGTGCTATTAATGTAGCAGTAGATAAATCTACCGTTACCGACCATGGTACTGTGTTTGCCTACACGCCGGTCACGGGTGCTGTGGCAGATATTAATGGTTGGACATTAAAGCCCGTTAATGGTCATAGTGCGGTCATTAAAGGGCTGCCTGCGGGTGTGGCTTACTTATTTAGTGCAGCTTATAAAGGCCGCGATAACGACGATTTGGTGTGGGCTGCACCCATTACCAAATATGTAAGTAATTAGGCTCAGGATTTTTTAGTTGGTTCGGTTTTTATTTTAAAAGCCCTTAACAATCGAAAGTGCGTTAGGGGCTTTTTTATTAGTTCTCTTCGGAAATTCAAGTAGTGTTTAATTGAGGTGTTATTGCGAGGTTCCTGCCGAAGCCATCTTAAGCATTATGCAGATAGCTTCGTTGCGGGATAAACCTCAATCTCGCAATTGACTCACAATATTTAAAAGAGGTCTATTTCTTAAACAACAAAGCCGCTGATAGAAAATCAACGGCTTTGGTAAACTAAATATCAATGGTTGGCATAGCTGTTATGCTACTCTACAATTAATTTTTTAGTTGTTTTTCCCTCGTTTGTTATCGTGCTTATAAAATATATTCCCTTCCTTAAATTAGCAATATCTATCTGGTTGGTGCCTAGGCTTAATGGTTGTGTTTTTACTTGTTTCCCAAAAAGGTCGGTAACCAAAATAGTACCTGCACCTATTAGTTTTTCTACTTGTAGTTTTACAACAGATCTTGCAGGGTTTGGATAGAAAATAAAATTGGTAGGTGTGGTTGCAGTATTTGTAACCCCATCGCCTCTATGACCAGCACAGTTTACAACATTGCCTATAATAGAACGACTGCTTTTGCATCCCATAGCATTGGTATAGGTATAGGTTAAGCTGCTGCTACCCACACCTACAAGACTAACAATATTACTACAGTTAATATTGATTACATTGGTATTGCCTACACTAAACTCTCCACCGCCCGGTACGCCAACAATACCAAAAGTTTTGTTCAGGCAAAAAGAACCTGCAGGAGCTCCAAGCTGCGGGTCGCTAACACCTGAAGCATAAAAAATACTAGGGGCTGTTGGTAGTGCATTTACGGTAATGGTATAATTAGTGGTGCTGCCATTTAATAATTTGTATTTTACTGTAGTAACGCCAGGGGTTTTACCAGTTACCAAACCTGTTTGGGTAACGGTAACTTTATTATCGGTAACGCTCCAAAAACCGCCACTGATGGCATTGGCTAATTGGCGTGTGCTACCCACACAAACATTGTTGTTGGGTGGGGTAGGTTGTGGTGGAATACTTAAGTTTAAGATAGCAGCACTATCGCAACCCTTGGCATTGGTAAAATGCAAGGTGTAGGTACCCGCACTTGAGAAAGAAACCCCATTCCATGTATACGGTAATTGTGAAAAACAAATATTAATGTTGGTAGTAGATGAACTGATGGCATTTACCGTTAGGTTTAAAGTAGCAGCACTATCGCTACCACAACTATTGGTAAAATGTTTTGTTTGGCTACCTGTAGCTGTAAACGTTAATCCATTCCAGCTATAAGGTAATTGAGAAGAACAAATGGTGATGTTGGATGTTGATGTAGTAGGCTGACAGGTTAATGAGAATGATGCACTGATGGTATGGTTGCCAGATACATTACTAAATGTATAGGTAGCACCATTGCCCACACTAACACCATCTACCAAAACATCGCTGATATAATAACCACTGTTTGCCGTGATGGTGTAAGATTGGTTATTACCACTGCAAACGCTGCTATTACCTGCATTGCTGATGCTACCATTGGTGGCTGCACTAGCTGTAATAGTATAATTTGTTTTTATTGATAGGTTTAAAGTCGCAGCACTATCGCAACCCACACTGTTTGTTAAATGGGCTATTTGAGAACCAGCAGCATTAAAGGTTAGTCCATTCCAGCTATATGGTAATGCTGAAGAGCAAATGCTTGTATTGGTGGTTGATGTGCTTGTTGATTTTATAGATAAGTTTAAAGTAGCAGCACTATCGCAACCTGCTGCATTGGTGAAATGAGCCGTTTGGCTACCAGTAGCATTAAAGGTTAATCCATTCCAGCTATAAGGCAATGCCGAAGGGCAGATGCTTGTATTGGTGGTTGATGTTGTGCTTACAGGTGCTGTAGCATTGAAAAGATTATCGTTACAATCTGCACCCAAAGAAGAAGCTTTGTATCCAGTTGGAACCGCAGCACCATAGCACACAGAAGCTGTGCCATTGGTATAGCCATCATTATCGGCATCTATAAACAAGTTGGCAGTTCTCCATACCAGATTATTATTATCGTTACAATCTGTTAAGCCATTTGCAGGAACTGTTGTAGACCAGCCAGCACCCGGTGATGAAGCAGCATTTTGAGTGCCATTGCCATAGCCATCGTTATCGGCATCTAAATACCAGGTAGAAGTTGGTGGTACTAATTTTATTATAAATGCATCACCTTGACCAGCACTTGTAAAAGTATAAACACCCATACCCAAACCACTTAAATCGCAGGTAGATGAGAATGTTCCTGTAATATAAACATTGTTGCTTGTATCTACAGTAACATCTCTTGTATAATCGTAAGATGAGCTTCCATATGCTTTTGCCCAAACATAATTACCCGAGGTATCCCATTTAATTACATAAGCATCGCCATTAGCAGTAATTCCTGGTGCAATTAAATTATTTACTCCACTATTAGGATTGGCATCCATTGTTGCACCAAAAGAACCAGTAAAATAAACTCCGTTCTTTTGTACTTTTATACCATAAACATAATCTGCCTCAACACTGCCAATTGTTTTTGCCCAAACTAAATTTCCATTAGATGTGTACTTTGCAATAAAAATATCTTCTGCACCTGTAGCACCCCCATTAGATGTAAGATTATATACAGCAGCACCAGGGTCGAAATCGGCAGTGCCTGCAAAATAACCTCCTACATAAACATTATTGGCAGCATCTACAGCTATACAATTTCCTTCATCATAATCGGTGCTACCTAATTGTTTTACAAATACAAAATTTCCATTAGCATCTAACTTTAATAAGAAAACATCCTGATTGTAATTGGACGTTGTTACAACAGTTAAATTAGCAGTAGCAGTAGGGCTTGGATCAAAATCGCAAGTGCCTAAAAAATATCCCGTAGCATAGACATTGCCATTAGCATCAAGTGCTATTTCTCTTAAATAATCTGTATTAGTGCCACCAATTGATTTTGCCCAAATGAAGTTTCCAGCATTATCTAACTTAACTATAAATCCATCATAATCTCCCACAGAAGTAATATTGTATGTAGCAGTACCTGGGTCAAAATCAGCAGTGCCGCCATAAGAACCCCCCAAATAAATATTTCCGTTATTGTCTAGTTTTAATGAAAGTACAGTAGTTACATTATTCCCTGTCATCATCTTTCCCCAAATAAAATTGCCATTGGCATCATATTTTGCAACAAAGCTCGCATAAGAACCAGTGCCGGTTATGTTGAAAGTAGCTGTGCCTGGATCTAAATCGGCAGTTCCAGAAAAATATCCACTTATATAAATATTATTTGCAGCGTCTACAACAATATCTGAAGCTTGTGAAACACCCGTACAGGCAATACTTTTTGCCCATAATAAAGTACCATCTTTATCGTGTTTTGTTAAAAAAACATTGGTACGTACACCATTAGGTGTGGTTAAAGTAGTAGCATTTCCATTTATTAAACCAAAGCTAACAGTATCTACAAAATTTCCTGTAGTAAATACATTGCCACTGGCATCGGTAGTTATTGCATTTCCCTGGTCTTGATATTTTCCACCAAATTTAGTAGCCCAGTTAAAGCAAATGCTATTATCAATGGCTAAGGTTAAGGTAGCAGCACTATCGCAGCCTGTGGAATTGCTTAGATGTGCTGTTTGGGTACCAGCAGCATTAAAAGTTAAACCATTCCAGCTAAAAGGCAATTGAGATGAACATACAGTTAAATTGCTTGTTGATGTGCTATTAGTATAAATACTCAAATTCAGCGTAACAATACTATCGCAGCCCGCACCATTTACAAAAGTATCTTTGTAAGTACCAGCAGTTGTTCGTGCAACACCATTAAAAGTATAACTACTGCCCGGGCAAATACTTTGCGAATAAGAACTTGTTAAAGTATAACAACCAGGGAAATATTCATAAGCACCCATATCGAAAGTGCCATTACGTGCAAAACCAGTAATATCGGTAGTTGGGGTAGTAATGGCAGAACTGCCGGTGTTAATGGCAGGGCTGTTTGCCTGTAATCTATAGCCATCATCGCCCGTTCCAAAAATATCATCTCCACCATCAATATCATTGATGTTGGTGAATAATGGGTCGGCTGTTGAGCAAGAAGTAAATTGTGCGTTGATAGTACCACTTGCATTTTTAACAATACAGTTTTCAACCAATAATGCATAGCCCAAACCATCGTTAATAGCAGCTTTATAAATCTCTTCTCTGTAAGATGGGTCGGTGGAATTATTAGGGGTTGTATTATCCCAAAAAATACAATTGGTTATAGGACCAAAACTACCTGCTCCATAATACACACCGCCAGCTAAAGAACTTGTGCCTGTTGCCTGATTATTATGAAAAGTGCAGTTAGTAAGCTTTAAAGGGCTGTTTGCATCGCCATAACAATAAATGGCACCACCTTGCTGGGTTGCAGAATTTTTTGCAAATACAGCATTGGTAATGGTAGTATTTGAAGAAGCATTATAAATCGCACCCCCATATCCAGCAGTTGATTTATTATTATAAAAAAACACATTGGTACAAGTAAGTGTTGAACTACTGTTATACAATGCAGCACCCTCAATTGATATATTGTTTTTAAACACACAATTATTAATGGCTACTTGAGCAATATGGTTAGCCATTCCAGCTCCGTCTGCTGTAGACTTATTATTAATAAACGTACAATTATTAACAGTTACAGATGAATAATCAACGTCAATTCCAGCCCCCGCAGTTCTGTAAAACACTCTATTGGTTGCTACATAAATTGCACCATTGGGATTTCCATTACCATCGGCATTTCCTTTAGTAATGGTGAATCCATCTACCCAGGTTGATAATGAAGTGGCAGCAGAAATTATTACATGGTAGCAATTATCTGTGCTATCGTTTGGTGTTCCAATATCACCACTGAGTATGGTACTATTGGTTCGCCAGTTTCTTTGGCTAAGGCTGGTTTCGTTTCCTGCAAAACCACCATATATTTTTATTCCATCTTTTAAATAAAATGTTTTATCTCTATTAGTAGTGACATTACTTGGAATGTATTGTGTAGGGATAACTGTTGGGTAATAAGTGCCAGCTTTTACCCAAATCTGATCGCCGCTAGTGGCTGCATCTATAGCATTTTGTAAATCTTTTTTAGCAGAAGACCAGCTAGTGCCTGCTCCCGTGTTATCGGCTTTGGTTACATCTACATAGTAGTTGGTTTGTGCTTCTGCAGCTACACTAAAAGCAATAACACAAATAAATGTTTTAAAGAGGGTAATTATTTTTTGCATAAAAAACAAATTGGTGATGAAAAGCAAAGTTAGAGAACAAGTTACTTTGCTACTCAATGATTTAATAACTGATGTGAACAGTTTGATAAGTGATTCTTTTTTGCTGGGATTAACCGCAGCCATCAGGCAGTTTTTTTACGAAGTGAGTGGTTATAGCGGCAAATAAGGGTTCTTTTGAGAAAAAAAGATTTTTTATTGCTTGGATGAGAAAGAAAACAGTAGGTAATGTAAATAGCCTTCATTCAAACATTCAAATCCTCATGATACTTAGGGTAGTATAAGGATTTGCTAGTTCTTCTTTTCTTGTGTAAAGTCGAATAGGGTAGCGGTAAAAAGGGCATGTTCTCTTTTCTTGAAAATAATATCCCAGTTGCCTTTATAGCGTAATAATTTAGGCACAGTTAATCCATTAAATTTTTGCATCACTACTTCCATAGATACATTAAAATCATACACACCGGCTTTGTAGCTAAGGCTATAGTTACGAGCCAGCACTTCAAGGGTTTTCATATCGAACCAGGTAATCATTTCATCCACAACAATATTGTCGTTTTTTAGCCAACCGAGGTCTTCTTTGGGTTTGATGGTAAACGTGTAGCAGTTTTGGCCGGCATATTCAACAATATCAATTTTATAGTCGTAATATTTTATTGCTTGTTCATCGTATAAGTCTAGTTTATTACCAATAAAAGGAATACCCGGAATTTTTTTGCCGGGATTAAAAAACAACATTTTTAATTGTTCCTTGTGCTTCTCCATACCAGATTTGTTACTGGCATCCAGGGTATGGCCTGCAACAATATTATCCTCGCCACATATTTTTCCTCTACTAAAAAAAAGGCTGGCATACATGTCGGCTGTTATATAGTTATACTGATGTGCATTGTTATAAAAGTCGCCGGTGGTTTTTTCTTCTAAAACTTCTGTAGTGCGGCAGCCATTGGCTCTCACTTGTTTTGTTTTGCTGCTTAAAGATGCTTTTATCTTGCCTTTTTTATCGAGCATCTGAATATCGTTGTAAGAACTGTATCCAAGTACCCTGAGATTTCTAAAAGCTTTGTAAAACGTGGTGTCGTTTTGAATTTGATGAAGAAGTTTTTTATAATTAAAATCGTTTCTTATCATTACTTCTGGCAGGGTTACAACCCTGTTATTGTCAATTATTGTAGTATCTTGACCCCAGGAAAACAGTGGAAGAAACAATATTAAAATAAATGTTTTCATTATTTAATAAAGGCCATTTTATAATCAACTTTTATTTTGCCTTTGTGAATATCGTTTAATTTACTTTGTAATAATTTTTTCTTGAAGGGTTTCATATAATCTATAAAAAGCTTTCCCTCTAAATGGTCGTATTCATGCAGAATTACCCTTGCTGTAATACCCTCATAAGTTTGCTCGTGAGGTTTAAAGTTTTCATCTAAAAAACTAAGGGTTACTTTTTCGTGTCGGGTTACATCCTCTCTTATTCTTGGGATACTCAAACAACCTTCATTGTATGCCCATTCTTTACCCTCTAAAGCAATAATTTTTGCATTGATAAAAACCTGCTTTACACCCGGGCAATCTTTGTATGCTTCTTTTTCTTTATCTTCCATTCCCTCAAAAATCTGCGTACTATCTACTACAAATAGTCGGATAGATTTATTGATTTGAGGTGCCGCCAAACCCACGCCATTGCTATAATACATGGTTTCCCACATATCTTCTAAGAGTAGGGGGATATCAGGATAAAACTCATTAATATCTTGTGCAACTTTTCTTAAAACGTTGGCTCCGTAGGCCACAATTGGTAAAATCATTTAGGAGAGTATATTTTTATTATTTCAATTTCTTTTATCTTATGTAATTTTTCATCTGCGGTTACAAAAGGTACATTCAAAAATTTTGCAGTTGCAGCAATTAAAGCATCTGCTGTTTTAATATTGTAAGTAAGGCTAAACTTGATAGCCGTTTCACAAATCAAATGATTGGTTTGATTAATGAAAAGAGTTTGTAAGAACTCCTCTACAATTTCTCGGTGTTTAGAAGTTAATTTTTTATTGCTAAGAATTTCAACATAACTAACAGATGAAATGGCAATTTCATTCTGAGAAACAATTTCGCCAGCAAAATCTTTTCCTTCAAAAAAATATGCAAGAACATTGGTATCAACTACTATCATTAATTGTCTCTTAATTTTCTTTGATACTTTACACCATCACCAAAAACAGGAGCTTTGCCAAAATACTTTTCAAGTGCTTTTTTTCTTGAATTGGGTATTTTTTTGTTCGTCTTTTTATCTTTATCCTTTGCGTCCATAAATCAAAATTAATAAGATTTCAATCAAATATTGCTCAAATATTCTTGCAGCATTATTGTAGCAGCAATCATATCAGTATTTTCCTTCTTTTGGCGATCTTTCTTTTTCATTCCCATTTCTACCATAGCACGAGAAGCCAGTTTAGATGTATATCTTTCATCCACCTTTTCAACAGGCAAATTGGGGAATTCTTTTTTTATCTGTTTGATGGCAGCTTCAACCAAGGGAGTGCTGTGCGTAGCACTATCATTAAGGTTTAAGGGATAGCC
>CANGOT010000023.1 GCA_947455425.1 Chitinophagaceae bacterium
ATAGATTTGATGATGTAATGCTAATGAGTTTTAGCGAGTTTGGCAGAAGGGTATCGCAAAATGCAAGTGGCGGAACCGATCATGGCACTGCAAATAATATGTTTTTAATTGGGGGTGGATTAAAACAAAAAGGGATGATAAATGCACTGCCCGATTTAAGTGATTTGCAAGATGGAGACCTAAAATATAAAGTAGATTTTAAAGATGTATATGCCACCATATTAAATAAATGGCTAGGGGCAGATGATAAAGCAATACTGAACAAACAATTTAATTTATTAGACTTCATTTAACAAATAAAAAGGGTTGTAACCCTTAATAAGATTACAACCCTAAAACAAAACCTATCTAAAAATTATTATGGTAATGTTAATACAGTAGCCACAGGGCTAAAACCACTATCGCCATTAGTATTACTAATAATTACTGCAACATAAACATTCTTCAATGCGGGCAATCCAGTAAACACTGCACTACTTTTAGTACTATTAATAACAAATACTTTTGCCCCCACATCAAAACTTATCTGCCCATTTACAAGAATGGTATTAATGGGTGCGTCAACCGACATTACGAAACAATAGTTTCTAGCATTTTTTACCGGTTCAACTTTAGCTTTTACGATACCACCACTTTCGGCTTTTAATACAGCAGCTACATTAGCAGTAGGGTTAGCTGTTTTTGCTAAACTATCGTTACCATTTATAGTTTCAAAAGCAGCACTGTGTATAACAGTTTCATCACCATTCGCAGTAATAGAAACATAATCGGCCTGGTTATGCAGCATTATATCTAATTCGTTACTACTGTTAAATAATTCATCCTTGCCAAGTTTACCATTCTTTCTATTGGCAAAAGCAAGTTCTACCCTTGTTGCAGCAACGTCTAAATCGACTGTTTTAACTGGCGGTGCAGGAAAAGCTGCGTTGCCATCCATTGCTTTGGCAATACCATGTGCAATACTTGCCATTTTTAGGGCTTTTTTGGTTGACCAATTTACCCTTGCCCAAATTTTCTTTTTCATAATTAATTATAGAATGAAGGGTTACTGCGTTAATTTTTTTTTGCAGGCTTCTTTCTACAATAATCAGGTTTTCAAAATATTTGCCAATACGCAGAAAAATAAAAAATTTAACATTTTTTTTGGAATTTTAAATGTCCCAAAAGCCAGAAGATATTAAACCAAAATGAAAACATATAAGAATGTTTTTGGAATAGATAAAACTGAAACGAGAATAGGTAAGAATGTTTTTGGAATAGCTAAAACTAAAACAGGAAGATATAAGAATGATTTAGGAATAGGTAAAACTAAAATGTAAATAGGTAAAACAGAAATGAGAATAGCTAAAACATATATTAACCCGATGCAACCCATTTTGCAATTATTCGTTCATTGCAAAAAACTAACAATTGTTCTCTTATTTTTTATTTAGTGTTAGCTTTTAATTACTATTTTTATTCACTAAAAATAAGTTTATGAGATATGAAATGGTAAAAGGATTGGCACAGGAATATCAAAATTATACGGCAGAAGATTTTGAAGTATGGAAGTTTCTATATGAACGCCAGATACCCAAATTAAATGAAGTTGCAGCTGAAGAATATTTACAGGGAATTAAAAATATTGAATTTGTTGCAGATAAAATTCCTGATATTTTAGAAACAAATAAATTGCTGGCAACAAAAACCGGTTGGGAGTTAATAGTGGTGCCTGGTATTATTAAAGAACCCGATTTTTTTAATTTATTATCTCAAAAAAAATTTCCTGCCACTACCTGGCTTCGTAAAAAAGATTCACTGGATTATTTACCCGAGCCCGATATGTTTCATGATGTGTTTGGTCATGTGCCCTTATTAACACATTATCATTTCACCGAATTTTTTCAAACACTCGGAAAACTAGGTGTTGAGCATTTGCAAAACGAAAAAGTTGTGGCCATGCTGGGAAGATTGTATTGGTTTACTATTGAGTTTGGATTGATAAACACAAATCATCAACTTAAAATTTATGGAGCAGGAATTATATCTTCTTATTCCGAAACATCTTTCTCTTTAAGCGATACCCCCAAACACTTGCCTTACGATGCATCGGTAATTATGAATACTCCTTACGAAAACGATCATATTCAAGATACTTATTATGTAATCGATTCATTTGAGCAATTATATCACTCTATAGAAACAATTAAAGAAGTGATCGCCCAAAATATTTAACAAATTTTTATGTTTCTTTAAAATAAATAAACCCAAATTTGATGCTTAAACTTTAATATGCCCCTATCTAAAAGGCTAAAAAAAAGATTACTTAAACTGTTGGTTTTACTCATAGCTCTTGCTATAGTTGCTTTTGCTGTTATTTATTATTTGCAATATCAATTAGAGAAAAAAAGTGAGCAAACTTTTTATAAGGCTTTTGGCATATCTGTTCCTACAAATTATAAACTAAATGGCATTGATGTTAGCAAACACCAAAGCTATATTTACTGGACATCGGTGAAGCAAATGAAAATTGATAGTATTGCTATTGACTTTGCATTTATTAAGGCTACAGAAGGATTAAGCGATGTTGATGCTATGTTTAAAAGAAACTGGCAGTTATCCAAACAAAATAATATTCCACATGGTGCTTATCATTATTTCATTGCAACGAAAGATGGAAAAAAGCAAGCACAAAATTTTATTAAAAATGTAGCACTCGAAAAAGGAGATTTACCCCCAGTTGTAGATATAGAGCAAGATTTTGGTATTGAACCCAAAGTGCTACAAGCTAATCTTATTAAATATTTGAACGAATTAGAGCAATACTATAAAGTAAAACCTATTATTTACTCTTATGTAGATTTTTATAATAATTTTTTGGGAGATGGTTTCGATAATTATCCTTTATGGATAGCTCATTATACAGAACAGAATGAACCGAACATTAACAGAGACTGGTTGTTTTGGCAACACAGTGAAATGGGTAGGGTAAATGGTATTACAGAAAAAGTAGACTTTAATGTTTTTAATGGCGACTCGTCTTTATTCCAAA
Source organism: Chitinophagaceae bacterium (assembly GCA_947455425.1). Taxonomy (GTDB): domain Bacteria; phylum Bacteroidota; class Bacteroidia; order Chitinophagales; family Chitinophagaceae; genus CAIVPM01. The sequence continues at coordinate 3,032 of CANGOT010000023.1, forward strand.
ACTTATTAATAAAATAGTGACTCAATCAAACTTACGCTTTACTTTGATGCCTAAATATTTAAATTATGTTAGATAACCTTTTTGATTTAGTAAAATCATATGCTGGCAATGCTATTATAAACAATCCTGCTATTCCAAACGAACATAATGATGCAGCTATTTCTGTTGCTTCATCATCTATTTTCGATACACTTAAAAATGCTGCAACTAGCGGTAATATTGGTGATGTAATGAGTATGTTTACGGGAGGTTCAGGCAATGCAGCATCATCTCCTTTAGCTGGTTTGATGCAAAACAATATGGTACAAGGGTTAATACAAAAATTTGGTTTAGAACAAGGTGCTGCCAGTAATGTAGCTGGTGAATTATTGCCGAATGTATTGCAAAACTTAGTACATAAAACAAACGACCCTAATGATAGTAGTTTTAATATTCAGGATATTATAAGTAAAGTAAGTGGTGGTGCCGGAGGATTTGATATTGGCAGCTTGTTGAGTGGCTTTACTGGAGGAGATCATCAACAACAACAAAATAATGGTGGTGGAATGTTGGATTCTATTAAAGGATTATTTGGAAGCTAGATTTTATAACAGATAGTAAATAAAAAAGCCTTGCAATTTGCAAGGCTTTTTTTGTTGGGTTACCAGGATTCGAACCTAGACAGACAGAACCAAAAACTGTAGTGCTACCATTACACAATAACCCAATCCGTTTTCCAATTTTTCAATTGGGTTGCAAAAATATAGGTATGTAACATTTTTGCAAAATAAAGTTTGATATAATTTTAGATAAAATTAAAAAAACAGTATAAAATATGTTTTCTTATCGAAATTGTAATTTATTAAACCTAATTATGCTTAGCAACATCTGGAAAAATATAAAAAATAGCGTTTGTATAAGGAGTAATGTTAGAAGGTGTGGTAAGTACAACACTATAAATTCCCTGGCTTTCAATGGTTACGCCTTTACGCCAACTACTTGTAATAGTATCGTTATACATATAAATACTGTAAGAACCTGCACCCACAGTTGAAAATTTTGTATAACCATCATAGGTTGTATGGTCTAAGAAATTTCTATTTTTTTGATCTACTATATCAAAACCAGGGCAAATAAGTCGCACATTTATATAATTAAAATAAGCTTCTGTTCTAAAATCTAATACACGCATTGCAGCAAAACCTTTTGTAATAGATGTTGGCAAATCATCTTTAATGATATTAGCTTTCCATTCGTTACCAACCTTGTAGAAGAAGCAAGAGTAATTGGTGTTATTATTCAATGTTTGATTAATATTCAGCAGTGTGTTTTTATCTGTAAAAGCCAGTTGAATATTATTATCACCTGCCACAGCAGTGATATAAGACGATGCATAAAATTTAGCAACCGATGTTACTTGCTTTTTATTAAGATAAACATTTGTAGAACCATAGTCCATTACATTAAAAAATTTAATCTTAGGGGCTGTAACAACAACAGTTGAGGTATCTGTATTTGTATTGGTATAAGGAGAGGTATATTTGGTGCAACTTGTTAAAAAGAGGCTACACAAAATAAAACAAAGAATAATTATTTTTTTCATAAAAGATTAGTTATGTCGGGCAACTTGATAATAATTTATTGGCATGGTTCCTTTGCTTGTAGCTATATAGCTTAAAGCCCCTGCAAATACAGTATATTTTTTTCCTGATTCAAAGTTTTGACTAAAACTTAGCATTGTACTATCTCTGTATATAAAGCTCACATTGCTGAATCCTGGCGTAATTGTTCTAAAATAGTTTTGATTGCTATCAGTTCTATTATCCAAATAAGTTCTGTTTGGAATAATAACATTGTCTAAATAATTCGTAAGTTTAAAAGTAATTGGAGTAGCCGTGGTTAATGGATCTAAACTAATAAACCTTACCTGAGCAGTGCCTGTTGCAGGTGTTGTAATATCATTCCAAAGTAATGTTTCACCAGCAACCGATGCAGGTGATTTAAAGATAACGTAAGAGTAATATGAATAAGGTCTTAAGTAATACGAAGCAGTTGTGTAAGTAGTGCTGGACATTTTATATTTAAAAATATTGGAACCAGCGTAGAGGGTTGTGTAGGAACCATTACCCAATAAATTAGTAGAATCGTTTACATTAATATATCCACCTACAAAATCGGTAAATGCAAACCCCTGTACAAATGCCTGAGGAATATTAGGATTGATAGTGCCTCCACTTGTTCCGGTGCCAGTTCCACCAGTGCCAGTTCCTCCGCCATATAATGGAGGTAAAGGGGTTGGTGCTGTTCCAGAATTACTGCCACTACTTGTGGTGCTAGTAGTAGTTGCTTTATAACTACCATCGTATCTAGTACAGCTGCTCAACATAGAAATTGAACATATAACTGCAACAATACCTGATAGTTTTCCCCAATATTTTAGAATATTTATCATACAACCCAATTTATTTTACATCAACAACTGTTGAATAATGCCATAACAAATAAATACACATTTAATGTATTACTTGCATGCATATTGATGCATCATAAGGGGGATTAGCTTTCGCTAGTGGTATGAATTAAACTATGAAACAAAAAAAGTTCAGCTTTACTAAACCTATGATTATTTCTTAAATAGGGACAAATAAGTAACTGCTTGTTATATACTCTTATTGCAGCCAACATTATTCTAATTATGAACGACTATATTTTACTTTTATTGCATTATTAAGCACTTTTATGGGTTGATGATAGGCCAAAAATCTACCAGGGCTTAAAAATTGCAGTAAGGAATTCGATAAATTTTCGTAGTGATTTTATGCTTAAAATAGAATGGTACTTTGTTATTCTTATTTTAGCCGCAGATTTATTTTATGGACGCTTCAAGAAAATTAAATGCTTCTAGTTGGGTTGATAACTACAGCGATATTTTATATGGATATGTTTTAGCAAGAGTAAATAATGCTGCTCAGGCAGAGGATATAGTGCAAGAAACTTTTTTAAGTGCCTGGAGAGCAAGAGATACTTATAATGCAACTGCATCTGAGAAAACATGGTTGTTTGCTATTTGTAAGAATAAAATAATAGATTACTATCGTAAAGCTTCTACCAGTAAAGAAATACTAGCAGTGGATGATGAAGCCGAGGACTATTTTTTTGGAGATGATGGGCGTCATTGGAATGAAAATAAGAAACCGCAGCGGTGGAACCTAGACTACAATAAAAACATTGAGAATAAAGAATTTTATTCGATTTTAAAAAAATGTAAGAATAAACTAAAGGAAGTACAACAATCGGTTTTTGCAATGAAGTATTTAGAGGATATTGATACGCAGGAAATTTGCGAAACACTTGGTATTAGCGTTCAAAACTATTGGGTGTTGATGCACAGAGCTAAAATTCAGTTACGTACCTGTTTAGAAAAAAATTGGATTAACGCATAAAAAATTTATGGCAAATTGGTTTAACATATCCTGCAAAAAGGCAACTTTTCTTATTTCTAAAAAACAAGAGAGTAAGCTTGCCATTGGCGAAAGTTTGCAACTGTTTATACATTTGCTAATCTGTGATGTTTGTAAGCTTTTTAAAACACAAACAAACTATCTCCTTCATAACATTAAGATACATCAACAAACAGAAAGGCTTAATGAAGCTGCAAAGGAAAAAATGGCCACTGTAGTGAAAGATGAAATTTCTAAATCCTAAATTTTATTAAAGAGTACTTAAATACTGTTTTGCAGTTTTTAAATGATGTTCTCTTTTATCAACTGGCATTTTATCAAAAGTATTGATGAGCATTCCTAATCTGGGGTTCGATAAAAAGAAATCTCTATACTCGTGCATAAACCTCCAAAATAAACCATCCCAGATTGTTTGCCAGTTCCCTTTTTTAAAGTTGCTCATTTTCATCAAATAATTGCTGCCACTGATGTATGGTTTAGTTGCCATCAGTCCTCCATCTGCAAACTGACTCATTCCATATACATTGGTTACCATCACCCAATCGTATGCATCAATAAACATTTCCATAAACCATTTATATACTTCGTTAGGATCAAATTCACAAAGCAACATAAAGTTGCCTAACACCATTAACCTTTCTATATGATGACAATATCCTGTTGCTAATACTTTTTTAATTACAATATCTATAGGTTCAATGCCAGTTGTTCCTGTCCAGAATGATAGTGGTATTTTTCTGGAAAATTTCCAGTAATTTGTCGTTCGTTCTTGCGTGCCCTTTTGCTCATATACTGCTCGTATAAATTCTCTCCATCCGATAATTTGTCTGATAAAACCTTCTGTTGAATTCATTGAAATTTGATACTTGGCAGCATAGTTCAATGTTTCATTAATGATTTGTTGAGGGGTTATTAAGCCCACATTTAACATGGGTGTTAAAACACTATGATGCAACACATTTTCATTATCAACCATTGCATCTTCATATTCTCCAAATTCTGAAAATCGAGTTTCTAAAAATTGTTGTAACCATTGCAGCGATTGAATAAAATTGGTTGGATATAAGAATTGACTGGATGCTATTCCATAGTTGTTTGGAAAATTCAGTTGAATATATTTCAACGCTTCTTTGTAGAATTCGTTAAAGTCTGGAAATAATACTGCTGGTGTTTTTTTATCTTTAGGATATTTCAATCTGTTCTCCGCATCAAAACTCCATTTTCCTCCAATTGGCTTTTGAGATGCATCTACTAAAATCCTTAATTTCTTTCTTTGATGAATATAAAAATCTGCTTGAAAGTATTTTTTCTTGTCTTTAAAATATGCTTCATTTTCGTCTTTGGTATTGATGAACAAAGGATTGGGATATTGAAGTAAATCAATTTTATTCTCATTGGCTTTTAATGTTATTCTTTTCTCCAGCCAATTATCTGTTGTATCGTAGTAATGAATTTTATTTATACCAACTTGTGCCAAGTGTGGTATAAGTTCTCTGATATCACTTAATGTATTTGTAGCGTCAATATAATTTATTATGATATTTTTTTCTTGTAAATACGATTCATAAAATTTCATAGAAGCTCTATGAAAAACTAATTTTTGTTTATGAAAATTATATTGTTTAAAAAATAAGTACTCCTCTATAATATATACATCATCTGCTTTTGCAAGCATTGTTGTATCTTCAAAAAGCTGGTTCGGAAATAGAATAGCTATCGATTTCATATATATTTATTTTGTCTTATTCATTCTGCACTTATCACTACAATATTTTACTTCATCCCATACTTTTTCCCATTTCCTTCTCCAGCTAAACGGACGTTTACAAACCATACAAATTTTCTGAGGCAGGTTTTCTTTTTTAATTTGTTTCACTTGTTTTGATTTTAGTTGTTGGTTTCCTTCGTGTGTGTGTTGCCAGTATTCTGTAGTTTTCTCTTTGCACTTCCTCGTTATTTCTGTGGCTCCAAATATTAGTTCTTGCTGCTTTGCCACTTGCTTCTAAGTCTACAATTGGGGTTGGATAATCTTCACCAATAATCGTATTGCAAAATGTTTGTTCAATGGCAGTCATTTTCCACGGTTCATGAATGAATTGATCAGGAATATCAGCCAACTCTGGAATCCATTTTTTAATAAATAATCCTTTAGGATCGTGGTCTTGCGACTGTTTAATGGGGTTGTAAATTCTGATGGTATTAATGCCAGTTGTTCCAGCCTGCATTTGAAATTGCGGGTAATGAATACCGGGTTCATAATCTAAAAAAAGTTGTGCTAAATGATACACCCCATCTCGCCAATCTTGATACAAATGATGACAAAAAAATGATACCAGCATTGCCCTCATTCTAAAGTTTATCCAACCGGTTTGTTGCAAGCAACGCATACAGGCATCTATTAATGGGTAGCCAGTTTTACCTTGTTTCCACGCATCAATATATTGCTCGTTTCTAGGGTGCTCAAGCAATTCATAACCTGTATTTACACATTGTGTTTCGTAGCTACATTCTACTTCAAATTTTTGCATAAAATGACAGTGCCACTTTAATCTTGTGAGAAAATTTTGAAAGGCAAACTTGGCTGTACTATTGCTTTTGGCAGCATATACAAATTGATATGCTTGTTTAATGCTGATATTTCCCCAGGATAAATAAGGCGATATTCTACCACAAGAAATCCTGCTTTCTAAAGGTTTTGAAATATGTCTGCTGTAGTTTTTTCCTCTTTCACTTACAAATGACTGCAGGTATTTAAAAGCATAGTCTTCTCCTGCTGGTTGAAATTGTGGAGGATAATTTTCAAGTTCTTCAATTAGTTGTTGTGGAATATTAAAAGAGTGCAGTAATTTAATTTTATCAGTAGTTGTATATTCGTTTTTGATGACAGAAGAATGCATTGTTGTATACCATTGTTTGTCCCAGCCATTTCTGTTTTTACTGCCTCGAATAATACCATCTCTTTGAAATTCCTGCCAGATTATTTTGTTGGTATCAAACCATGTTTTCATTTGCTTATCTCTATCAAACGTAATGTTAACGCCAGTTTCCTGGTAGCTGTAAATAGTATTGATGTTATAGTTTGTAGCAATTAATTCAAACACGTCTCTAGCTTCGGCGTAAAATATTTCTACCTTTTTATTGTATGCGTTCAACAAATCATTCATCTTTTTTAAGGAATGATACTGAAACTGTAAATGCCTGAATGATGTATCTGAATGAGCAATGATGGATGGTTCAAATAAGAAAATAATGAGGTATGGTAATGCAGCATTTTCTGCCATTTGTAAGGGCAGGTGATCTTGTGTTCTGATGTCTCGTTTCAACCAAACAATATTGATTTGTTCTTTAGTCATACTTTATATTAAATCTCAATAATTTAATATTGTGGCTTTAACAATCTCTCACATTGCTTCCAATAAGAAAAAAAAGACGGATGATAACCAACAACATCTTTAAATATCCAGTCTCTATGTTCTTCAGTTCCTTTGTAATGCCTGTTTGTAGGATGCTCCTTAAAATAAATTTGGGTTAATTGATAATCTGCCAAAAGCTCATTAAACTCACCAATATATACTTGAATATTAGTAATATTGGTTGCTAAGGCCGTTATAAAATCAATGGTTTTGGATGAAACAGGGTATTTTTTGAAGTGACTTGGTTCTAGTAACAAAATTCTATTTCCAACTTCATTTTGATGCCATGAATAATCAAGATTATAAAAATTGTAAATGAAAGTGGGTAATGTTGTATCAACACGAATTGTTTGCTTTAGGGGAAGCGTTGTTTTTAATTCTAATGTTGTTGTGTATTGCAATTGCTCAGGAATGGTAAGGCTTTCAAAGTTTTCATATGCAATATCTAAAAAAGTATTCAACTGATTTGTTTTGCAGTATCTATTAATGTTCTCCTGATTGGCGTAATATTTTTTGTTGCTGAAACTACCAGCTACCCATTGCCAGCTACAAGCATTACTTGCCCAATCGGCATCTAACAAATGATAATACATCCATTGAGCTGGAACTTTCCAATGTGATTTTGCAATATTGCAGGCAATAGATGCAACATACATTCTTAAATGATTATGCATATAACCAGTTGCATATAGTTCACTAATTCCTTTGTCTATCGCTTCAATTGAGGTAGCAGTTTCTACAATTGCATTTGCAATAGAAGTATTGTCAACATTAGGTTGTGGTTGCTTGACATCGTTATTAATATCATCTCCTAATGCAATCCACACTTGCTGAAAATAATCCCGCCAAGCGAGCTCTTTTAGAAATGAATCAATCTGTTTGGGTTGATAACCTTTACTTAAAATAGTTTCAGCCACTAGCTTTGTACTAATAACTCCCCGAGAGATAAAGGGAGAAAGTTTCGTTACAGCACCATCTATATAGTTTCTTGTTTTTCCATATTCAATGGGGTCTATTGCATCTATTTGTTTGAGTATATCCTGATAAGATGTAGAAAACATTTTTATCTTTTGCTGATTTTATTATGTGTAATGGTTTTTTGCAATGCACACTTAAACCTTGTTATATCTGGATTTCGTTTTGCTAGATGTTTCTGGCTAACACCGCTATTCACCCTTTTTCTCCACAAGTTAAAACTGCTGCGTTTCAGGTTGGCTCGCATTAAAGTAATTACTTCACTTTCTGTTTTACCAAACTGATATTTAATGGCTTCAAATGAGGTTCTGTCTTCCCAGGCCATTTCAATAATTCTATCAATATCTACAGCATCCATAGTTCTTTACATTTTGCCAAAACGTTTTTCAACGGCAATGGTTCTGTAATCGAATATTTCTTTCAATTTGTTTTTTATAATGAGTGTATTGGCAATAGCACCAATAAAGCCAAAGGGTGGTTGATAGGTAACAATATCTGTCATTAAAACACCTCCTTCTATTGGCTGAAGTTTGTGTTGATGATGCCATAAACTATAGGGGCCAACTCGTTGTTCATCTACAAAATACTCTTTGTCTTTAACGTGTGTTATTTCTGTCATCCAACTTAGTTTAATACCAAATAACGGACTCACTTTGTAAGTGATAATCATTCCAGGATACATTTTACTTTCATTGTTTTTACTGGTAACAACAAAGCCTAAGTAATCGGGTGTGATTTCTTTTAAATTCATTGGTGATGATACGAAATCCCATACTGCGTCTATACTTGCAGGAATTTTTTGTGTTTGCTCGAACTGATAGAATGCCATAGTGATTTATATTTTTACAGTGGACATACCACCATCTATATGAAAAATTTGCCCTGTTGTCCAAGACGATTGGTCTGATAGTAAGAATACTGCTGCATTGGCAATATCTTGTGCAGTACCTACTTTTTTTAATGGATGCCTTTGTGCATTGGCTTCTATTTTTTCAGGTGTTCCCAAAAGTGTATTAGCCAGTGGTGTTTGTGTTAAAGAAGGTGCAATACAATTTACTCGAATTTTAGGTGCAAACTCTGCAGCAAGAGCTTTTGTTAAACCTTCAATAGCACCTTTTGATGATGAAACTATTGAATGAAAATTAAATCCTGTTTGAACAGCAACTGTTGAAAACAAAACAATAGAAGCACTTTCAGCATTTTTTAGTTTTGGCAGACATTGTTGTATTATTTTTATAGCACCCAACACCTGCAATTTATAATCTTCTAAAAAATCATTTGGATTTATACGTGCAAAAGGTTTTAGATTGATAGCACCTGGACAATACACTACACCATCTAAAGTGTCTGGTAAAAAACTAACATCATAATTTTCATCCAATACGTTAAGGTAATGAAAAGAAGTGTTTTGTTGGGTTACACTTGGCTGATTTTTGCAATAAGTTCCTAATACATTATTGTTTTGAGATAGTTGAAAAGCTATGGCTTCACCAATTCCAGAAGAAGCACCAATTACTAAGTAATTTTTCATTTTGCAAAGAAAAGATAGAATGTTGTGAAAGCCTTATTGTTATTGAACTGTTATTGTCTATATGAGAAATATTATATTCTACTTATTTAGTAAATGTTTTATCCTATAAAATCCTAAATGATTTTAGATTACTGGCTAAACACATCAAGGTGTATATTGCGGCCCTTTACAAATGATTGCTCATATGCTTGTTATTGGTCTTATTAAAGAATCTAAAATTCCTGCAGATAATCGAGTTGCACTCGTTCCTTCACAATGTAGGTGGTTACATAGAAATACGGATATAAAGGTTGTTGTACAAAGTTGCGAAACCCGCTGCTACAAAGATGCCGAGTATCTTCAAGCTGGTGTAGAAGTAGTGGATGATGTGAGTCATTGTGATATTTTATTCGGTATTAAAGAGGTTCCAAAAGAATTATTAATCCCCAATAAAATGTATCTCTTTTTCAGTCATACAAAAAAAATGCAGCCTCATAATAAAGAGCTGTTTAAAACCATGATTGAAAAAAAAATTACATTGATTGATTATGAGTGTTTAGAACACGAAGATGGTCAGCGAATGATAGGGTTTGGTTTTTTTGCTGGTATTGTAGGGGCTCATAATGGAATGATGTGTTATGGAAAAAGAACAAGGTTGTATAATTTAGAAAGAGTGCATCTGATTAAAGATTATCGCAACTTAATTCATACGTATTTTGGTTTGAAATTACCAATAGTTAAAATTGCTGTAACTGGTAGTGGACGTGTTGCACATGGAATCCTCGAGATTATGAATCTAATGGATATTCAAGAAGTAGAGCCAGATGAATTTAAAGAGCAAACATTTTCTTATCCGGTTTATGTTCATTTAAAAGGAGCTAATCTATACACTAACAAAGAAACAGGCAGGTATAAAAGAAACGATTTTCATCAAAATCCACAAGACTATACATGCTTGTTTAAAGAATACATTCCCTATACAGACATCTTACTAAACGGTGTTTATTGGGATAAAAATATTCCTCGATTGTTTGAAATGGGAGACCTTAAAAACGACAACTTCCACATCAAAACTATTGCAGATATTACGGATGATTATAATGGTAGTGTGCCTTGCAATATTGGCGATACAACTATTCAAAATCCTGTTTATGGCGTTGATAAAAATTCTTTTAAAATAACTGAACCATATCTATCAAACTCAATAGACGTAATGGCTGTAGGAAATTTACCTAATGAGTTACCAAGAGATGCCAGCAGGTATTTTGGCGAGCAATTAATTAAATTTGTATTGGATGATTTACGAAAAGGAGGTAGTGAAACTTTAGAGAAAGCAACTATTTTAAATAAGGGGAATATAACTACTCATTATAATTATATGATACCATATGCTGAATAAGTGCCGCTATTTTTTTGTTATATCATCAATTGCGGATTCAACTGTTGGATATAAAAATTGAAATCCGGTATCAGTTATTTTTTGACATGAAATAGTAGCGCTTTTTAAAACTTCTATACTCATTTCGCCTAATACTATTTGTAAAATAAATTTTGGAACAAAAACAGGGATAAAAAATTTGCCTCTTATTTTTTTTGCAAGAGTCATAGTTAATTCTTGATTTGTTGTAACTGTTGGTGATACTGCGTTGTAAGCCCCATTCAAATTTTTATTTTCAATAGCTTCAATAAAAATTCTACATAAATCATCAATATGTATCCAACTGATTTTTTGTTTGCCATTGCCTAAAATGGCAGCAATGCCCAGTTTCAACGGTTTTAGGAATTCTTTTAATGCACCACCATTTTTCGAAAGCACAATTCCAATTCTCAAGGTAACCAACCTTTTTTTCATCGAGATTATCGGATGCATGCTTTGTTCCCATTGTTTACAGGTGTCGCCTAAAAAATCTGTATTAGCAGGTTGATCTTCCTGATAATTCGTTGTGTTATTTTCTTGCGAATGATACCAGCCAATAGCACTTGCACTTACAACGGTTTGTATTTTATTTGAATGTTGTTGTAATGCATCAACTAATAGTTTCCCACTATTTACCCTGCTTTCCACTATTTCTTTTTTTCGCTCTTTAGTCCATCTTTTATCTGCAACACCAGCTCCTGCAAGGTTTATAATAATGTCTGCATTTGCTATTGCGTCTATATCAATAAACTGCTTGTCAACATCCCAAAATGCATAATCAACAGAAGGGTTTTTTGAAACAAGGTTTTTGTTTCGCGACAAAATAGTTATTGCATAGCCTCTGTTTAATAACATTTCTGAAAGCCTTTTTCCAACTAATCCTGTACCACCAGTAATAAGCACTCGAAGCATAATTTTATTAAGTTTACAAAGCAAATTAAAGAATAAAAAAACCCGAGCTAAAAAGTTCGGGTTAATAATTTTGTGAAGGGATAATTTTAGAATCCTTTCTTAGCAACACCGTCAGCAATAGCTTGTAAAGCTTTAGCTTCGCCAAGTATAGCAGCCATTTTGTTTCCTTTGCCATCGTGACCGCCAGCCATATAACCACCTTTAGCAGTTTTGGTAATAACAGCATCTTGCATAGGAACATTTTTTTCTTTTGTTTTTAAGCAATATGCTTTAATCATTTTACTTGTGTCCATTGTAAAAATTTTTAGGTTAGTAATTTGTTTGAACACGGTAAAGATATTGGTGCAAGCCATTTATTATTATAAAATTTATTAACATCTAAAAATATCGATTTTGGTATTAAACTTTTATTGCATATTAAATCATAGTTTTACAACTTTTATATGTCACTTTTTTTGTTTTTTATGCAGTCTGTTTCAAGGTCTATTCTCGGAGTATTTATTTGTTTATTAGTCTTATTTTTTGTTTTGCCACAACATGGTGCTGCTCAAAGTGCTTGTAAAAGAGGCAGAAATTTGAATTTAGGAACAATCGGTGTTAGTACATTATCAACTGGTAATACTGGCACTGGTAATAATATCAATGTTATATATCATCGTTGTAATTGGACAACAAGTCCTGATGATGCTACTAAAACATTGAAAGGAAGTGTTACAACCCATTTTATTACAACCGAGCCCAATGTAACCAGCATCAGTTTTGATTTTAATAGCACCTCTTTTAATAACGACTCATTAAGAGTTAACTATCACGGCTCTATTTGCAATTTTTCATTTCCAACATCTGGGTATACAGATATACTGAATATAAATTTACCCGCAAGTCTTGTAAATACTGGCACTTTGGATTCTGTGACTATAAACTACAAAGGAATACCTCCATCTGCAAGTGGTCAAGCTGTAGGCTTTCAACGAGATGTTGATGGGGCTAATAATAATTATATATACACGCTGTCGGAGTCTTATGAAGATAAAGATTGGTGGCCATGTAAAGCAGACATGCAAGATAAAATTGATTCAATTGATATTAATGTAACTGTGCCCAATAATTTTTGGGTTGCAGCTAATGGTATTATGATTGACTCCGCTATTAATGGTGGAAATAGAAGTTTTAAATTCAAGCATCGCTATCCAATAGCTTCCTATTTAGTTGCTCTTGGAATAGCAAAATACAAACGCTTTAATCTGGGTAATCTTAATGTAGGAACCAAAAATGTTCCCTTTATTCTTAACTTCTTTTCAGGAAAATCAGCTGCTTTAGAGAATAATATTCTGGGTGTAATGAACGATAAT
>CANGOT010000024.1 GCA_947455425.1 Chitinophagaceae bacterium
ACATCATTCGTTGTTGGTGAAGAACACGCAACAACGGCGAAGAACGAAGCGAACACCAACAAAGGCAAAAAAAATGGTATTAAAGTAAAAATCCTTTCGCAGCAACGTCTCCTTGCATAACTCTGTGTGAAGCTAACGGACGTTGCGTTCGCCCTTGCTTGCCATCACTTCCATCTTCGCCGTTGTTGCGTGTTCTTCACCAACATCGAAATATACAAAACGTTTTGGCAGGCTTTACCACACTAACGAAAAAGCCAATGGTACAAATAACCACCACCAACGGAGAACTGAAAACACAGAAGTTGATATTTCAATAATTGCCTCATAGTAGCAATACTGTTGAAATGTGCGACGCAACAAAAAGTTCAATAGTATTGCTACTGCTGGCAACATAAAAATTATCTGCCACCCGTCATGGGTGCAGAAAAACGGATACCAAATGCATCCTGGGTTTTTGCAGACTGGAAGCTTTTTACAAAGTCTATACGAATGACTTTGAAAATATTTTCTACCGAGAACATTGCTTCATAATAGCCTTGTTTTGCATCGTTATTATAAAAAGCATTAGCACCCAACACAAAGAACCAGTTCAGTTTTTTGAAGTATGGAATTTTATTGGTAAGTAGTCCATTCAAATGATATTCTACATGGGCTGTTGTATAAAGCCTTGCAGTGTTGCTAAACAAATAATATGGCATTAACTGAAAGCTATTGAGGTAAGGAGATGCAACTGCAATTTGATTACCCAAAACATGGTTCATATCGGGTACATAAACTTTTGCAGCGTGTGCAAAGCCTGCTGCTGTTAGGTTGTAGCTGATGCGTCCACCCAGTTTAAGATTAAGGTTATCGTTGATACCTAATTGCCATTTGCTATAATCTACATCGCTGCCCAACACATTTTTTAACCCCTGCGTAAACAAGAAGGTAAAGGTTGGATATTTTGAACCAAGGCTTATTTTTCTTCCAGGAAACTCAACATATTTAGCACCGGGTTTCCAAACAATTTCGCCTGTAATACTTAAGGCGTCATGCTCAGGAATATTGGTTGGTGTTAGTACTTGTGGGTAGTTAGGCGTAAACTCGCGATTATCAACTTTTCTCCAATAAGAATTGGTGGTATTATCAAGTGCGATACGATGCTGATAATTAATATTCGTTTTAAAAGTGATTCCTTTATTAAGAGCCCTTGAATAATCTAGCTTAAAGAATTTAGCTTCATAAATTTTCATGTAGTTTCTGGTCCAATACAGCGTAGCATAGGTATTATCTGTGGTACTGATTTGATTGTTGTTATCAAATTGAAAAATGCTGCTACCAAGTTTTAAGTTAAGATAGCTTTGATATTTTGTTCCAAAATTATAATAGGTATTTATCGTTGGGTTTAAATGTGTGTTACTAAAACCATAGCGTAAAGCTGGGTTGATAGCCAGCTTTTGCTTTTTGGCAAACTCTTTATTGTAATGAACACTTAATGTAGAAACCGTACCTTCTACAGTATTGTATTGCAACATTGAAAACAACAATGGCTCTATATAAACCGAGCTTTTACGTTTTTCTTTATTAAAACTTTGTCCGGTAAGGAATAATTGATTAAACGTTATTTTATTGTTTTTTCTATCGATGCTATCAAGATATTTTGGGTCTTTGCGAGCCTGCTCTATACTATCTTTTCTTTTGTAGTCTTTTGCTTCAGATTCCAGTAATTGCAAGGGTCTTGTACTATCCCAATAAGCTATACTTTTTTTGTTGCTGCTATCTTCATACTTTAAAATAGTATTATCGAAAAAGCCTTTTGCAAAGGTTGGGTTGGTGTTGAACTTGCTATAGACCTGCAAAATATTTCCAAAAAAGTCGAAGCCGAAAAACTTTCCAGCCGGATAAATTAACTGTTGTTTAATAGTCCAATGATTATTCAATGGAACATATAATTGCTGAATTTTTAAAGTATCTAAGAATTGCAATTGTTGATTTTTTAACAAGAACAAATCAGTGCTATGCACCCTCCATTCATCTTCTATGATATTGATATAGCCCGTAAACAAAGGCTCATAGGTTCTGCGGGGAATCACTTTAATACGATTGATGAGTTGGTTATTCTCAACAAAACTTCCCTCATATTTATACTTATAGTAATGCAAAGCGTTATCGGAGATTGGAGAAATAAAACCACGTGGATTTAATCCGCTACCTACATTAATAATATTTTGATAAAATGAAATAATTTGTGGAGATGCCATACCAAAGCCATCACTTCTGCCACTTACACGAGTGGATAACACTTCGATTTTTCTGTTTTCTTTTCCTTCTACAGAATATTTTGCCACGCTTTCTGATAAGAAAATAATCTTTTTTTTACTGGTGTCTCCATCTTCAAAGTCTACATCGCTACCCATGAATTTCTTTGGGTAATTACGCAGTTGTATTTGCCCTTTCACATAAACTTCACATTCAAACTTTTTTATTTCGTGCAAATGTTCATCACGCTTTTTTATAGCGTTTCTTATAATTTCATAAGCAGGATCTTCTCCTCCAGCCTTTACTGTTACTTCATTCAGGCTATATTGTTGTTCTTCTAATTCAAAATTAATGACCTGTGATTCTTTGCTTACTTTCACTTTTTTTTCAACAGCCTTATAGCCCACATGTTGAATAACTAAAGTATAGCTACCATCGCTTAGTGTAATGGCATACTCACCTTTTGCATTGGCCGTAGTTCCTTTACTAGTTCCTTTTATTAGAATAGATGTGTAGGCTAGCGGATTAGATTTAACATCTGTAACAGTACCTTTTATTTCTGCACAAAAAGATTTAGATACATTTAATAATAAAATAAATAGTAATAGTTTTTTCATACAACGAAAATAGGTTTGCAATTTTAAATATTGCAACCATTGAAGTAATTTTTATAAGAATTTTCAGATGGGATAGTGTTTATAGAAATCCTTATCATAATTTATTCTTACATTGCAACATCAATCATAACTTACTATGGCTAAGCAAAAACACGTTCTTGCTAAAAAATACGAAGAACTCTTTTTTATAGATACTACAAAAGCGGTTTGGAATTACAGTTTGTTTTCTGATGAAGATATTAAGAATTTTCAGTTAGGCACTCACTACTCTATGTATAAATTTCTTGGCAATAAACAACTGCAGGTATTAAACACCTGGGGAAGTTATTTTGCTGTATGGGCACCCAATGCAACAAGTGTAAGCGTTACAGGATATTTTAATGAGTGGAATAAAACATCGCATCCATTAATTGTAAGAAAAGATGGCAGTGGCATTTGGGAAGGATTTATTCCCAATGTTCATTGTGGCGAAGCCTATAAATATCATATTGTTGGCTTTCAGGGTTTGAAGCTGGATAAGGGTGATCCTTATTCTCATTACTGGGAAAAAAGACCCTACACAGCTTCTATCACCTGGCAAACAGGCTACGATTGGAAGGATGCAGACTGGATGCAAAAACGAAAAAAACACAATGCTCTCAATGCTCCCTACAGTGTATATGAAGTGCATTTGGCAAGCTGGATGCGACCGAATAAACACGATGAAGAAACATACAATACCTATGCTCAAATAACTGAAAGGTTAGTGCCTTATGTAAAGCAAATGGGCTTTACGCATATTGAGTTAATGCCTGTGATGGAACATCCTTTTGATGGTAGTTGGGGATATCAGGGTGTGGGATATTTTGCACCTACATCAAGGTTTGGAAATCCGCAGGATTTTGCAGCTATGGTTGATGCTTTTCATCAAAATGATATTGGTGTGATTCTCGATTGGGTGCCTTCGCATTTCCCTTATGACTCTCACGGTTTATTTATGTTTGACGGAGCACATACATACGAATATGCCGATATGCGTAAAGGGTATCACCCCGATTGGAACAGTTATATCTTTAACTATAAACGTGGCGAGGTTAAAAGCTTTTTAATTAGTAGTGCTAGATTCTGGTGCGATGTTTTTCATATTGATGGTATTCGTGTAGATGCTGTAAGCTCTATGCTTAAGCTGGATTACAGCAGAAATGCAGGACAATGGGAACCCAATGAATTTGGGGGTAATGGCAACCTTGAAGCGATTGCTTTTATTAAAGATTTAAACGAAACATTATACAGAGACTTTCCAGATATTCAAACCATTGCAGAAGAAGCAACTGACTGGCCGGGTATTAGTAAACCCACAAGCCTTGGTGGGCTTGGGTTTGGAATGAAATGGATGATGGGCTGGATGCACGATACTTTGGATTATTTTAAAATGGATCCCATCTTCAGACAGTTTCATCAGGATAAGTTTACGTTTAGTATGATGTATTACTACGACGAAAACTTTATGCTGCCCCTAAGCCACGATGAAGTGGTGCACGGCAAAAGCCCTATGCTGTATAAAATGCCAGGCGATAGCTGGCAAAAATTTGCTAACCTCCGTTTATTGTACACTTATATGTTTACTCACCCTGGTGGTAAACTATTATTTATGGGCAATGAATTTGGTGCTACTAACGAATGGAATTATAAAAGCGAATTGCAATGGGAACTACTTGATTTATTAAGTCATGGTGGAATGAAATATTGTGTGCAACAGCTAAACGAACTATACCGCAATTATCATGCATTATACGAAAAACAATTTGAGCAAGGTGGTTTTGAATGGATAGATTTAAACCATAGAGCCGAAGGTGTAATGGTCTATAAACGCAAAGGATTAAAACCAAAAGATGATGTGTTAATTATACTTAACACAACACCTATAGTGCGAAATAACTGGGAAATTAGTTTGCAAGGCAAGTATAAATGGAAAGAAATATTTAATAGTGATAGCAAAGAATACTGGGGCACTGGAGATGTAGTAAATATTAATGAAATTGTTGGTGAAAAGGTTGATAAAAAAAGTAAATGGTATAAAATAAAAGTTCACTTACCTGCATTGGGAGCTGTGGTGTTGGGGTAATCAATCCTCTGAACATTATACTATAGTGTTATCGAATAAAGAATATTTTAATAAAAAAAGGTCGTCTTAAATGAATTTTAAGACGACCTTTTTTTATAAAGTATTAGTTATAAACTATGCTTCTGTAG
Organism: Chitinophagaceae bacterium; assembly: GCA_947455425.1. GTDB lineage: Bacteria > Bacteroidota > Bacteroidia > Chitinophagales > Chitinophagaceae > CAIVPM01. The sequence goes on from CANGOT010000024.1 coordinate 5,088, forward strand.
AAGGAGTTTCTTCTGAAGTTGCAGCTTCATCAGCAGCTTTTTTCTTAGTACCAGCTCTTCTTGTTTTCTTAACTGGTTCAGCAGCTACTTCTTCAGTAGCAACTACAGGAACAATATGTTTACCATAAACCTCGTTAAAGTCAACCAATTCAATCATCGCTTTTTCTGCATTATCACCTGGACGAATACCTAATTTAATGATACGAGTATATCCACCTGGGCGTGTTGCAATTTTTGGACCTACTACCGTGAAAAGTTCTTTCACTGCAGCTTTATCTTGAAAATGACTGAATACAATTCTGTGTTGATGACTAATTGATTCTTTACTATCTCCCTTTTTAGTTTTAGTTAACAAAGGTTCAATGTAAGAACGCAATGCTTTAGCTTTTGCTAAAGTTGTAACAATACGTTTGTGTGTAACCAATGCAATGGCAAGATTACTAAGTAGGGCTTCTCTGTGTGCCTTTTTTCTACCTAAATTATTTACTTTGTTTCCGTGACGCATAACTTTTCAGTTTTTAAATCTGCACCGTGTCAGGAATTGCAGACTGTGTTATAAAATAAAGGTGTAACAGCAATTAAAGCTGTTACACCTTTTTAAATTAATTATCAATATTATCTAAACCCATTTTCACTAAATCCATTCCAAAACCTAAACCTCTTTCGTTCAATACTTGCTCAATTTCGCTTAAAGATTTCTGACCAAAGTTTCTAAACTTCATCAAGTCTTCTTGCTCGTATTGAACTAGTTCACTTAAGCTATTAATTTTCGCAGCTTTCAAGCAATTGAACGCACGAACAGATAAGTCTAAATCTTCTAATGGAGTTTTCAATACTTTACGTAATTGTAAAACTTGTTCATCAACTACATCATCTTTTTTCTCTTCTTTAGTATCAAAAGTGATGTTTTCATCTGTAATAATCATCAAGTGTTGAATCATAATACGAGAAGCTTGTTTAACAGCTTCTTCTGGATGAATAGTACCATCGGTAATAACTTCTAAAATTAATTTTTCGAAGTCTGTTCTTTGTTCAACACGATAGTTCTCAATAGAATACTTAACATTCTTGATAGGTGTATGAATAGAATCAATAGGAATATATCCAAACACTGAATCTTTAGGTTTGTTATCTTCACTTGGTACATATCCACGACCACGTGCAATTGTTAATTCTATTTCAAGTTTAACAGAGCTGTCCATTGTGCAAAGCACTAACTCAGGATTCATTACTGTGAAACTTTGAGATTGTTCTCCAAGTTTTCCAGCAGCTAACTCTGTAATACCTTTAACAGAAATATTAATTTTTTCACTAAAAACGTCGTGTTCAACGTGTTTCTTAAATCTAACTTGCTTAAGATTCAAAATTAATTCAGTAACGTCTTCAGTAATGCCCTTCATTGTAGCGAATTCGTGGTCTACGCCTTCAATTTTAATCCCTACTATAGCATAACCTTCTAGACTACTAAGCAATACTCTACGTAAAGCATTTCCTACTGTTAAACCAAAGCCTGGCTCTAACGGGCGAAATTCGAATAATCCTTCAAAATCGGTTGCTTTCTGTAGAACTATTTTGTCCGGCTTTTGGAAGTTTAAAATGGCCATTTTATATTTCCTTATTTTTTGTGTGATGCTTTGCAGCATCACGATTTAAAATTATTTTTTTGATACAATCTTTTGTAGTGCTATGAAACTTTCGTTGCGTCGCACACATCAACGGTAGTAAATATTTCAGCAATATTCATTGCTAAAAACTAGCTACTATTTAGAATACAATTCTACAATTAATTGCTCTTTTATGTTCTCAGGAACGCTTTCTCTTTCAGGAAAAGTAATAAACGTACCAGTTTTAGAGATTTCATTCCAGTCAACCCAACTATATTTAGGATTTTTACCACGAACTTTTGCTAGTACGGTAGTACTCTCATGACTTTTTGGTGCATAACCAATAATATCTCCTGGCTTACATGTGTAAGAAGGAACGTTACAAACTTCACCATTAACAGTGATATGTTTGTGACTTACTAATTGTCTTGCTTCAGGACGACTAGAAACCAAGCCCATTCTAAATACAGTGTTGTCTAATCTAGCTTCAAGAAGTTTAATAAGGTTTTCACCTTTTACACCTTTCATTTTAGATGCTTCAACGAAAGTCTTACGGAACTGGCGTTCCAATACACCGTATGTGTATTTTGCTTTTTGTTTTTCACGCAATTGAAGTGCATACTCACCCAATTGTTTACGCTTTCTTGCAGCTCCATGCTGCCCTGGAGGGTTGCTGTTTTTACCCAACCATTTTCCATTGCCTAAAATAGGCTCTCCGAAAATACGGGAGATTTTGGTCTTAGGACCAGTGTAACGTGCCATAGCTTTTTTTCATTTCGATTTTTTTAGTATTCGTTGCTTCGATCGGTTAAAAATCGTAAAAAATAAATCGGGCAACCTTTAGTTAAATGAAACCTTAACGGCTTATAAATATTTTAGAATTACAATTTGCTATTTAAAATGTACGAAACAATAAATCGTACATTGCAAATCTTTAAATTGTAAATGTTCTATACTCTTCTTGCTTTTGGAGGACGACATCCATTATGTGGCATTGGAGTTACGTCTTTAATAGAAATAACATCTATACCAGATTGAGCAATACTACGAATAGCACCTTCTCTTCCAGAACCTGGACCTTTTACAAATACTTCTACTTTTTTCAAACCAGCATCTGATGCTACTTTCGCGGCATCTGCTGCTGCCATTTGTGCTGCATAAGGTGTATTTTTCTTACTGCCTCTGAAGCCCATTTTACCAGCACTGCTCCAAGATATTACTTGTCCTTGTTTGTTGGTAAATGCAATAATGATGTTGTTGAAAGTTGCACTAATGCGAACTTCTCCTGCAGATTCTACTTTTACTACTCTTTTCTTAGCAGCTGCTTTTGCACTGTTTTGTGCTTTTGATGGTTTTGCCATGTTAATTTTTTTGAGGTAATCTTCTTAAAAATTTCGCCTCCAGATTATGCAATATTACATAGCCTATCCAGCGAGTTTATATAAACAACAAAATTCGAACTGTGAAATTCGAATTTTGAAATTATCAATTCTATTTTTTTGCAACTTTCTTTTTACCTGCAACCGTTTTACGTTTTCCTTTACGTGTACGACTGTTTGTTTTTGTTCTTTGACCACGAACAGGTAATCCTTTTCTGTGACGAAGACCACGGTAACAAGCGATATCCAATAAACGTTTAATGTTCATTTGAGTTTCACTACGTAAAGCACCTTCAACTTTAATTTCTTCGTTAATAATGTTACGGATAGCAGTTTGCTCTTCATCGTTCCATTGATTAACTTTTTTATCGTAGCTAATACCAGCTTTGTCTAAAATATACTGAGCTCTCGAACGACCTATACCAAATATATAAGTTAATCCAATTTCTCCTCTTTTGTTTTTTGGTAAATCAATACCGGCAATACGAGCCATATTTAATTATTAAGTATTTGTTATTGTTTGAATTGAAAATTATCCTTGACGTTGTTTAAAACGTGGGTTCTTTTTATTTACAACAAAAAGAACGCCTTTACGACGAACAATTTTACAGTCAACGCTGCGTTTTTTAATAGAAGCTCTAACTTTCATAACGTGTTATTTATTTGTAGCCAATGCTACACAGTTTATATTTTATTTGTATCTAAAATTAATTCGTCCTCTGGTTAAATCATATGGACTCATTTCTACACCTACTTTATCTCCTGGCAAAATTCTAATATAGTGCATTCTCATCTTTCCACTAATTGTTGCCAATATCTCGTGTCCATTCTCTAATCTAACCTTGAACATCGCATTACTCAGGGCTTCTAAAATAATTCCATCCTGTTTAATTAAGTTCTGTTTAGACATATTTTTTTTTCGGGTTGCAAAAATAGAGGTATTGTATTGAAATATACAAATTTCAATTAAAAAAACTTTATAATTTGCCAATAAAACTTAAAAAACGTCGTTACAAAGCCGTTTTAAGCCATATTATGGAACACTTTATTTACATCTTCGTCTTGTTCTAACTTCTCAATTAACTTACTCACATCTTCTGCTTGCTCATCAGTTACGGGTACTGTGGTGGTTGGAATCCACTCTAATTCAGAACTAATAGGAGTAATATTTTTTTCTTCTAAAGCTTTTTGCAAATTACCAAAATCAACAAGCAAACAACGCAACACTAAAATTGGATTTTCATTATCATCAACGCTTTCTCCTAACTCATCTAATCCAAAGTCAATAAGTTCTAATTCCAAATCTTCTAAATTCAATCCTTCTGGCTTCAATTTAAATACACCCATTTTTTTAAACTGAAAACTCACACTTCCACTATTACCTAATGCTCCATTGCCCTTATTAAAAATTGCTTTTACATTGGCTACAGTGCGAACATGATTATCTGTTGCTGTTTCAACTACTAAAGCAACCCCATGAGGTGCATAACCTTCGTATAAAATCTCCTCGTAGTTAGTAGTATCTTTACCTGTTGCTCGTTTGATAGCAGCCTCTACCCTATCTTTTGGCATACCAACACTTCTAGCATTTTGAAAACAGCGACGCAGTGCAGGGTTGGTTGTAGGATCTGGTCCACCTGCTTTTACAGCTATATTAATTTCTTTGCCAATACGCGTAAAATTTTTTGCCATTTTATCCCACCTGGCAAACATTGAGGCTTTTCTTACTTCAAAAATCCGACCCATTGTATTTGTTTTTTAGGGTGGCAAAAGTAAGAGTTAGCAGTTTACTGAAATAAGATTTATTTAAAACTGTCATCAAAAAAATCAGAAAAGTGATTCAAACTTATTTTCCCTAAATAAAAAACGACTACATAATTTTGTAAAGTATAACTAACTTAACAATTTCATATTTCTCGCAAAGCTAATTTTTAACAATAAATTTAATATTTATGGATACTTCTAATTTCTTTACCCATTATTGGTGGATACTGCTACTGATAATCTGTATTGTCCTCTACAAATTCATTTTAAGAGTTTTCTTTGGAATGGTTATCGTTCCGGAAAACAAAATTGGTTTGGTAACAAAAAAATTCGTACTCTTTGGTGCCAATAAAGAACTACCCGATGGTAGAATCATTGCCACAAAAGGTGAAGCTGGTTTTCAGGCAAGAGCATCGGCACCTGGATTATACTGGGGAATGTTTCCCTGGCAGTACGGTGTAGATATGACTGCATTTACTGTGATTCCTGAAGGTAAAATAGGATTAGTACTAAGTAACGATGGAGCTGAAATTCCAACTGGTGCTATTTTAGCGAGAAGAGTGGACAGTGATAATTTTCAGGATGCTGAAAAATTTCTGAACAATGGCGGACAAAAAGGTCGTCAAACATCTTATATCACTGCAGGTACTTATCGTATCAACACATTTGCTTTTACAATTACCATTGCTGATATGGTCATCATTCACGAAAATATGGTAGGTATTGTAACAACACTAGATGGCCAACCAATCGAGAGTGGACAAATTGCAGGTAAGTATATCGATAATCATAACAATTTCCAGGACTTTGATACCTTCCTTAAAAATGATGGTAATCGTGGTTTGCAACCAACCATTGTTTTAGCTGGTAGTTACAACATTAACCCCTGGGCTGTGCAGATTGAAGAAGTGCCCATGACAGATGTGCCTATTGGCTATGTGGGTGTGGTGATTTCTTATATTGGAGAAGATGGCAAAGACTTAACAGGTGAAAACTTTAAGCATGGCAATATAGTAAGTAAAGGACAACGTGGTGTGTGGATGGAACCTTATGGACCAGGTAAATACCCTTTCAATAAATATATTATGAAGGTAGAACTAGTGCCAACAACCAACCTTGTTTTAAACTGGGCAAATGCCCGCAGCGAAAGCCATCAGTTAGATAAAAATCTTTCTACAATTACTGTTCGTTCACGCGATGGTTTCCCTTTTAATTTAGATGTTAGTCAAATTATTCATATTCCTGCAAATGAAGCTCCGAAAGTAATTGCACGTTTTGGAAGCATGAACAATCTGGTATCTCAGGTGCTGGAACCCACTATTGGCAACTACTTTAGGAACTCGGCACAAGACAGCGATGTAATTTCATTCTTATCTACACGTAAAGAAAGACAACTCTCAGCAAAAAATCATATTCGAGAAGTATTGGATGAATACAATGTAAATGCTGTGGATACTTTAATTGGTGATATCGTTCCTCCAGAAGCATTGATGAAAACATTAACCGATAGAAAGATTGCAGAAGAAGAGCAAAAAACCTATCAAACACAAAAAATGGCTCAAGAACAAAGGCAGGGTATGGAAAAAGAAACTGCCATTGCCGATATGCAAAAAGAAATTGTGAAAGCACAACAAAGTGTAGAAATTGCACAACGCACAGCTGATGCCACAGTTAAAAAAGCTGAGGGTGATGCTAACAGTTTAAAACTACAAGTTGATGCTGAAGCTACAGCTACAAAAATGCGAGCCAATGCCGAAGCTGAAGCTACCAAAGCAAGAGCGGGTGCACAAGCTGAAGCTACTAAATTAAACGCTAGTGCCGATGCTGAAAAAATTAGTAAAACCGGTTTAGCTGAAGCAGAGAAAATTATGGCCATTGGTAAGTCTACAGCAGAAGCTTATGAACTACAAGTAAAAGCAATGGGTGGCGATAACTTTACTCGCTTTAAAGTAACAGAAGAAATTGGCAAAGGAAAAATCAAAGTAATACCAGACATTTTAATTGGTGGCAGCAATGGCACTGATGGTGGTATTAATGGATTACTAGGAATGAAGTTAATGGAAATGATGGATGCTAAAAAAGAAAACAATAAATAAGATAAAAGTTAAAGTTCATCATAAATAAAACAAATCAGCCTATTGGATAGGCTGATTTTGTTTATCAAATAATCTATCTCAATTTCTCCAAAGAAAAATCGCCTCCTTTACTTGTAAAATAAGCTGTGCCACTTTGTTCATTCACAGTAATAGTCTGTTTTGAATTGTTGTTTATAACAACCCACTTACCAGCTTTTAAGTCTGTAATTAATACTTTGTAAGTGTTGTTTTTATTTCCAATATTAAATGCTATGGCATTTTCATTTTTATCTAAATTTAATTGCTGTGCTAAAATTCTGTTGGCTATACATACTGCCACATAATTGCCTTGGGTAGCGATTGATTTTGTAATGGTAAATGCTTGCTTGGCTGGTTGTGCATCCATTACTTGTATTACATTTAAAAAGTTGTTGGATAAAGCTGCTTGTTTAGGCGATACTTCTATTCGCCATTGTCCTGCATCTTCTTGTGTAACGGTTCCCCAATTTTTTCCATCAACCCAATATTCTTTACCAGCACCTCCAACTTTCTCTATAAACTGATTATTAATTTCGGGTAACAATACATTGTTTTGCAATTTCCCATTTCTGCCTTTTTGGGTGCTTTCAAAACTAACCACATCGCCATTGATTACTGGTTCATTTTGTGAATGGAGTAACCAAGTTTTTTTGAATCTGGCATTGGTGGCAACTACTTTATCCAACACAATTAAAGCCCCAGGAACATCATCATTTTTTAAGTTAAAAAAAACAAAACTCCTACGAACCGTATCTTCCTTAGCAGGATAAATAGCAACATTCTTGGGGATGTTATAAGCTAATGTCATATCTCCTTTCAAATAAGAATAATCTGGTGCTACACCATTACTTATTTCACTGGCTAATATGGTTGCTGATTTACCTGTACCGAACATTTCTTGAATGCTATCCCATGCTCTGTTTTTAAAACTAAACTGACCACCATCTCTTGATATGGCTTTAACATTTGAACCCTCATAAGGTGTGGGTTCATTAGGGTCGAGTATCAGCAATGAATTATGTGCTATGGTTCTTGCATAATAATTTACATAGTTCAGTTTACCCCAACCATTATTATCATCTTTTCCCTGATAAATACCAGCATCTAACGCCAGGTGTCCTTTATAGTAAATACCAAAATGTCCAATGTCTAAATGTGTATGATTTTTTGCGTTGTATTCTTTCATATTCATCAATACTACCATTGCATTTGAAGGCTTTCCTTTTTTATCAATATCCCATTTTGTTCGGGCAATCATTAATCCAGATGGGGATGGAAAGAACCTGCTCAACTGCAAGCTATCAAGAGGTTTGGCTGGTATATCTGGATTGTAAAAAATGAATGCTCGGGTACTTAACAAACTTAACTTATTCAAATTCTCTTTAGCATAAGATTGTAGAAACCCATCTTTAGACATAGATGCTGCTATAGGAATAAATTCAAGATATTCATTGCCCATCGTGATGTTGTTATGACAATCTCCTTCGGGCATTCCATCCATATCTTTTCCCTGGGGAATATTGGCATATAAATCTCTGTATGTAGCATCTGCAATATTGCTGGCATAAGGATGCAAATTCACTTTATCAAGTAAAAAAGCCTGAAGCAATTCATTACCATATCTTACATGAATATACTGACTACCCTGATGATGCGTAGTGGCAGCATACCAGGGATTACGCGATGGTGCAAAGTTTTCAACCTGCTCCTTATATGCAAAGTCGAACACATCTTTTTGTTCGTCATAAATAGCAATACCCATTGCTAAAAAAACAGTGGGTGCATACTCGCAATAATGGCCAGATAAATATTGCTTGGGCGTATTTTTAAAAATACAATACTCTGCTAAGCAACTCACTTTTTTCATACTAGCAATCAGAGATGTTTTGGTATTTGTATCTAGTAAATAATAACACCAATCAAACACCAAAGCTGCTGTAAACACAGCTTGATAAGCATGTGCATTAGGATGATATCCTTTCACTGTTGTGATAGAATTAAGGTACTTATCAATCAGTGCTATAGCTGTAATGCCAGCTTGTTTTTCTTTCACAGTATCTAACAAATAACTAAAAGCGAGTGCTTCTATTTTTTGTCTGATATCTTCATTGGGTTCGCCACTGGCACTAACACCATCTGTTATAAAAGCTTTTTGTTGTTGAAAGCTTTTATAAATTTCTTTAAAATCTTTATGATGTATTTTTTGTTTTAAGACAGCCACATCTTTTGCAGTAACCAATACACGTGGATGACCTTGCAACTGAATATTAGCAGTAGTTTGAGCAAATGCATTAACAAAAATGAATGAGATAAAAAAGGAGACGAATAATTTCATATAGTTTCAAGATAATTATTTATTATTGTTTTCTTGCAAAGCTTTATATCGCACCAAAGACTCCATAAAATAATAATCAGCAAAAGAGCAAGGCACATCGGTATTTTCTGTTTTATGATAATATTGGGTAGAGTGCAATAGCAAACAATTTGTTCCATTACCTTCAGAGAAATAAGGAGCCTGGCACAAGGATGTTAACATTTGTTTGGCTGCTGATAAGTAGTGTTTTTGTTGTTTGGTATTTTTTAAATAACCCTGCATTTCAAATAATGCCGAGCATACAATAGCCGAGGCAGATGCATCACGATAAGGCAAGCTAGATTGAAAATCCCAGGGAGCAATTTTATCTTTTGGCAAATTGTTTAAAAAGTAATCTGCTACTTGCATTGCTTTTTGTAAGTATTGTTCATCTTTTGTAAAACGATATACCGTTACCAATCCATAAATCATCCATGCGTGCCCACGCGACCAAGTACTTGCATCAACATCGCCTTGCAATTGCCCTTGTTGTAATAATTTTCCTGTGGTAGAATCATACCGGGCAATATGAAAACTACTGGCATCGCTTCTTATTAAATCCCTAAAGCTAGTTGCTACGTGAGTTTTGCAACGACTGATTCTGCCGGTATCGCCGCCATTATTTGCAGTCCATAATAGCATTTCTAAATTCATCATCACATCAATTACCACAGGTACACTATGGGGTAGGGGTTTGGCATCCCAGTCGGAAGTATAAGCACCAATTTTAGGCTCAAAGCGTTTGTCCATAGTAGTGGCAGCAGTTAATATAATATCCTTGTAAGCCTTGGTGGCACTATCGTTGGGGGCATGTAATAAACCTTTTACAAAAGTGCAACCAAACCTAAAACCTAGGTCGTGGGTTTTTAAG
>CANGOT010000025.1 GCA_947455425.1 Chitinophagaceae bacterium
GATGGAAACAATAAACCTATTAATGTTATAACTGTAAATAGAATAACAAAACTAATAACACCCAGCTTTAATAATTTCATAAGATTTTACCAAAGATTTCTTGGACACCAATCCCCATATTTATTGCCCAGCAAAAGACCAATAAGTAACTCGTGCGTTCCTTTGCTTACAGTGTTTAGTTGTGATGTAGTTACATCATACGAGTAACCAATATTAAGCGTATTGCTGATATTCATTCCAATCATACCAATGAATCCATCCTGATAACGATACCCAGCACCTGCCCAGAAAAGATCTTTGTATTGGAATTTGGTATTAAGATCTACACCCATTGGTAATGGATTTACTTTACGTAATGTAACAGATGGTAAGAAAGTCCAATCCTCACTTAAAAACATTCTGTAACCAGCTGTTAAAAAGTAGTGAGGAACAAGAATGCCTGGTCCACTTGTTCTTTTTGCAAGACTATCTGGATTATAAAAACTAATATTATTTCCAAGTAATTGTTGTGCTGAAAATCCGATAAAATAATCACTTGAATAAATCCAGATCCCAGCTGCAGCATCTGGATTTACCTTATTAAATAGATTGTCGCTAATATCGCTGTAAAGAACATTATCACCTGATTGAGCAAATTGTAATTTATCTCTATCAATAGTTAGCTGATTAAATCCAAAAGACATTCCGATAGACATAGTTGTTTTTGGAGAAATTCCAAAGTGATAAGCTAATGAAGCTGAAGCGTTGGTAGTAGTTAATGGACCCGTTTTATCGCTTACGAATGTTGCTCCAAAACCTAAATGTGATTCCGCTTTAGTATATTCTTCCCAATAAGAAGAACCACGTGGGTTTTCTCCATCTGGGTGAAATGTAGTAGGGGTTTCTCTGCCATAAGCACTCTTCTTGAAAGGGCCATGAATGGTAACATAAGTTGTTACAGGAGCATCTTGTAAGCCTACCCATTGAATACGGTGACTTGCTTTCATATCCCAATAATTCTCAATACCAGCAACCGCCGGATTGATGATGAAATTATTCATTATGTATTGGGAAAAGTGTGGACGCTGTTGCGAAAAAACACACAGGCTAAACATCATTAAAAGGCTAAATAGGCCTACACGAATTCTTATCATTCGATAAAAGTAGAAGTTTTTTTTAAATTATAATTTTTTCAGGCAATGATTTTTTTAAATACAGCATGCAAACGTTGTCAAAATGTTCAATAAATACTATATTCCTTCAATTATTTTAATCGTTTTTTCAATCATTTCTCGAGTAATATCCAAGTGCACTACAATTCTTACCTGCGTTGGTGAAATTGGGTACATGTAAATGTTATTTTCCTGCATTTTCTCTATGAATAATTTAGGAGTCATTTCATTCTTTACAGAAAAAATAACAATGTTAGTTTCAACAGATAGAATGTTATCAACAAAAGATTTTTTTCTTAATGTTGTGGTGAGCATTTGCGAATGAAGATGATCTTCAGAAATTCGCTCAACATTATTTTGTAGTGCATATAAGCCAGCAGCAGCAAGATATCCAGCTTGTCTCATACCACCTCCAAATACCTTTCTAATGCGTCTTGCCTTTTTAATAAAGTCTTTATCTCCCAAAATTAAACTACCCACCGGCGTTCCTAATCCTTTGCTGAGGCAAATAGAAATGCTATCGAAAACTTCACCATATTGCCGTGGGGTTTCTTGTCTGGCAGTTAAGGCATTAAATAATCTCGCCCCATCTAAATGGAGTTTTAAATGATGGCTATTACAAACTTCTTTTATCTTGATTATTTCGTTAAAATCATAGCAACTTCCACCACCACGATTGGAGGTGTTTTCAAGGCTTACCAAACTTGTAGCAGCTTTATGAACATCATCGGCATTAATACTATGTAAAACCTGCTCTGCAGAAATTCTCCCCCGGTCGCCTTCAATTAGGTTTACAGAGCAACCACTATTAAATGCGATGCCACCACCTTCGTACTGATAAATGTGGCTTAGTTTATCGCATATAACTTCATCTCCGGGTTGGGTGTGACATTTTATGGCAATTTGATTCGTCATAGTGCCACTCGGGCAAAACAAACCTGCCTGCATTCCAAACATTTCTGCGGCAAAATTTTCTAGTTCATTAATTGATGGGTCTTCTCCAAAAACATCATCTCCAACTTTTGCATTAAACATCGCCTCAAGCATCGCTGCAGAGGGCTTTGTAACAGTATCACTTCTATAGTCAATCATATAAAACAAAATTAGAATCTGCAATTTTAGTTTTTCTTTTATTAGTTTTTCTTATTTTATTTTCTAATTCCATTTTATTTGCAAAAATCTTTTTATGAAATTGTTAGAAGGTAAAACATCTATTGTTACTGGTGCTGCCAGAGGAATTGGTGCAGCAGTTGCTTTAAAACTGGCTCAACATGGAAGCAATATTGCTTTCACTTACATTAGTGATAGTAGTGCAGACAAAGCTGCAACGTTAGAAAATGAATTAAATAGTTTAGGGATAAAAGCCAAAGCATATCAAAGTAATGCAGGAGATTTTGCAGCTTGTGAAAGTTTTGTAAATCAGGTGCAGCAAGACTTCGGTGCAATTGATGTGTGTGTAAATAATGCAGGAATTAGTAAAGACAACTTGTTATTACGAATGACTCCTGAACAATGGAATGATGTTATAGGAATTAATCTTGACAGTGTATTTAATATGACCAAACAAGTGATTCGTCCAATGATGAAAGCTAAAAAAGGAAGTATTATTAATATGAGTTCCATCATTGGTATTCGTGGAAATGCTGGGCAAGCTAGTTATGCTGCTAGTAAAGCGGGTGTTATTGGTTTCACTAAATCAGTGGCACTAGAGCTGGGTAGCAGAAATATTCGTTGCAATGCGATTGCTCCAGGGTTCATAGAAACTGATATGACCAATTATTTAAAAGAAGGGGAGGCTGCTGCAGAGTTTCTCAAGAAAATTCCTTTGGGTCGTTTTGGATCGGGGGAAGAAGTGGCAGATGTTACTTTATTTTTAGCAAGCGAGATGAGTAGCTATGTTACTGGTCAAGTGATCAGTACTTGCGGTGGATTAAACATTTAGTTGTAATGCAAATAAATTAAAAAGGGTTTGAATTTATATTCAAACCCTTTTTGTTTATCGTAATAAGTCACAAGGTTTTAAACCTGTATGCTTTTTAAATGCTGCTGAGAAATGCGAGATCGATGAATAGCCTAGCATTGCAGAAACATCAGTAACGCTCAAGCCTTTTTCGTATAGCAAATATTTTGCATGTTCCATTCTTTGTTGTTGATAAAAATCAAAGATGGTAGTTCCAAAAACTTCCTTGAAACCTTTCTTCAAATAACATTCATTAATGGCAACTTTTCTGCTCAATTCTTTTATTGTAATTGGATTGCCTATGTTCTGTAATAGAATATCCCTACTATTATATACAGCTTGTAAGCTGTGTTCATCTTTCAAAAACTTGCAAGTAAAACCATCTTGTTTTTCATCCACCAAACAATCAAGGCTATACAATAGTATTTCGTGAATCTTGGCGTTTAAAAAAATATTTTCTAATGCACCTGTATAACTATTGTTTAATAAGGCATCCAATACATTTCTTTTTTTATTGCACAGAGGAAACAGTTTTGTAAAAGCAGCTGGATGTTTAAAAGCTAGTACTTCATCTTTTCTGTTACTTAACTTAACATTGTGTGTAAACTGATGTAAAAAAGTTGCGGTGAAATGAAATACAAACACATCAACAGTTTGCATTTTACCGTTGCAACTTTCTGTAGGTCTTTCTTGGCAATAACTGCAACTTCTCTCGGGGCAATATTTATTACCAACAGTGCAAAACCGCAGTTCTAAATAATTGTCATCGGGTGTATTTTCATTGTAATGATACACCATCATTCCGGTATCATCTGCTACCCATGGATGATGAGCATAATACCTGTTAATATTAAACTGAATAGAACCGGGAATATGTTGCTCTTTATGAACCAATAAATCCATGGATGGCTCAATTCCGCTTCTGTAAGCTGTTTTTAATATATCTAGTGTTCTTTGCATTTGATAACAAAATTAATGTACATACATCTATATTTCCAAAATTATTTTATAAACGGCATAATTCTGCGGCTGTTGTTTATTTGCAGTAAATAGTTTTTATGACATTCTCTATCAGGGTTTATGGAATACTCATTAACAGCAACAGGCAATTATTGGTGAGTGACGAGTTTATCAGGGGTAATTATTTCACTAAATTCCCAGGTGGTGGATTAGAATTCGGTGAAGGCACCAGAGATTGTTTAAAACGGGAGTTTAAAGAAGAAACAAACCTGGATATAACCATTGGAGAGCATATCTACACTACTGATTTCTTTCAGATTTCTGCATTTAATCAGCAGCATCAAATCATTTCTATTTATTATTATGCACACGCCCTAGAACCAATTCAACTGAAAACAGCAACAAAGCCGTTTGATTTTTTGCCAGATCAGGTGGCAGATAAAACAGCTTGTGCCGAATCTTTCAGATGGGTTAATTGGGATGATGTAAATGAAGATACCGTCAATTTACCCATAGATAAAATCGTTGTAAAAATGCTAAAAGCTGCGAAATAATCAAGACAGCCTTGCTTAGTTTAATGAAGGGATGTTCTTTGTAGTTAAATCGTATCTGGTGGCCAGCCAACTATCTTTTGTTTGAATAATCCATTTACTTAATAACTCTTTTTTGGTGGCAACAAGGTTATTAAAGAACAAAGTATCAGCATTGATAAATCCATTGTCTAATGCATAGTTTATTTGAGCTAATGGCAACATCTGAACTTTATCTTTTATAATAAATGCAAGGTTCTGACGATTGAACATTTCTACTTTTAAATCTTGCTCAATTTGTTTAATCATTCGCACACTACTATCTGTGCTGCAACCACCTACTGTGGTGCTTTGCGATTCATCGGCCATTACAATAATGAACTGACCAAACAATAAATTTGCAAAGCCTTTTACTGCTGCACCATGGCTTTTCCAATTGGCTACAAACTCCTCCAATATGTGCTCTATTTGCAAAGCTTCGCCCATAGTTAACATTCTGCTGCATTGATAAATCCAAACACGGGAATTATCGTTAAAATCTTCTGGGATGTATTGTTGATAAGATGAATAGTTAATCATACTGTCTTTCTTATTATTGTTCATTTATATACTTGCTGCCACCAATTCTGCTATATCCATTACTGCTACTTCATTTTCTTTCTCTTTATTTTTCACGCCATCTGTCATCATGGTATTACAAAATGGGCAGGCACTGGCAATAATTTTTGCTCCGGTTTCAAATGCTTCATCTGTTCTTTCAAAATTTATCCTGGTTTGGCCGGGCTCATCTTCTTTAAACATTTGAGCACCACCAGCACCGCAGCATAACCCATTGCTTCGGCAGCGTTTCATTTCAACTAAATCGGCATCCAAAGCTTCTAAAACTTTTCGGGGTGCTTCATAAATATTATTGGCTCTGCCTAAGTAACAACTATCGTGAAAACTAATTTTCTTGCCTTTGAATTCGCCACCTTCTTTTAACACAATCTTACCTTCATTAATAAGTTCTTGTAGTAATGTGGTATGATGAATTACTTCGTAAGTGCCACCCAATTCTGGGTATTCATTCTTTAAAGTATTAAAACAATGCGGGCAGGTAGTTACAATTTTTTTAATGCCATACCCATTTAATATTTGTATGTTTTGATAGGCCATCATTTGAAACAAAAACTCGTTACCAGCACGTCTTGCAGGGTCTCCGGTACACGCTTCTTCTTTACCCAGAATTGCATAATCTATCCCCACTTTATTTAAAATCTCTGCAAATGCTTTTGTTATTTTTTGAGCTCTGGCATCAAAGCTTCCTGCACAACCCACCCAAAATAAAATTTCCGGTGTTTTGCCCTGTGCAGCTAATTCTTGAATTGTTGGAACGTTCATGTAGTTAATCTGTTTATTAGTTAATCCGTAAATTAGTTTTATTTATAATCAATCAGGTTTAGTTTAATACCCCAACTCGCATCTTCAAAGCGTTGTTGTGGTGTTGGTTGCCAGGTGTAGTGTAAAAATTCTTTGTAAATTAATCCAATTCCCAGGGCATATACTTCTATGCTATAATTTTTGTCATCTCTTATGGATGGGTCAAAAATAGCTGGCGAAGTAGCATCCTGCTGCAGCACGGTATAAGTATTTTGAATAGTACCTTTTAAACAAGTAAATGGTGCATCTAAATTCTGATATTGAAAATCCCAGCCATCTAAATAGTCATATTGCGAAGTGCCTTGTGTAGTATTGATATAGGCATTTCCTTTCCAATAGGTATTGGCAGAAATGGGACTGGCTATAGTAATATATCGCATATTATTTTCAATATATTCCACCCGGTCGTTGGTAACGGTAGCATAATTGGTTGCTATAAATTTCCAGTCTTGAGTGTCGGCAGTATCTCTTACATATCTAAAAATTCTATAACTGGTTCTGCCAGTTACATCCAGAAAAGTGCTTTCAATACTGTCTTTGGCGTGATAACTATGTGTTGCCAAAGAGCTGCCAAAGTTGATGGTGATGGTTGAATCCATTCTATAAAAGAAAACTTTACCAACAGCCAACGGATAAATTTGTGTGGTAGCCACTACATTTAATTTCTCGTTTTCTTTTTTGCAGGATGCAAACAAAACAATCAACACCAACCCATACAATAATCTTTTCATTAACTAATTTTTGTTTTGTAAAGTAAATGAATTTATCAACTATTTATAATTTATTAAATTCAATTTCACTCCCCAACTATTATCATCATATTTTCCCTGAGCTTTAGGATTGCCTTGCCAGGTCCAATGCAAAAATTCTTTATAAATTAAACCAACCCCTTTGGCATATACTTCCTTGCTATAATTTCTATCGTTCCTAATGGTATCAATAAAAATTTCAGGATGAAGATAATCCTGCTGTAATACAGTATATGTGTTCTGAAAAGTACCATTTAAACAAGTAAATGGCAGATCTAAATTTTGATATTGAAAATCCCAATCGTATAAATAATCATATGGCGACACTCCTTGAGTAGTGTTTATATATGAATTTCCTTTCCAGGATGTATTGGCAGAAATGGGATTGGTCATTGTAATATATCGCAAATTATTTTCTACATATTCTACCCTGTCGTTAGTAATGGTAGCATAATTGGTAGCAATAAATTTCCAGTCTTGTGTATCGGCAGTATCTCTTACATATCTAAAAATTCTAAAATTAGTTCTGCCCGTTGCATCCAGAAAAGTGCTTTCAATACTGTCTTTCGCATGATAACTATGTGTTGCCAAAGAGCTACTAAAGTTGATGGTGACAGTTGAATCCATTCTATAAAAGAAAACTTTGCCAACAGCCAGCGGATAAATTTGTGTAACAGTAACTGCATTCAAGCTCTCGGTTTCTTTTCTGCAGGATGCAAAAAAAATAATCAACAACAGCCTGTACAGTACACTTCTCATCAACTAATTTTTGTGTTGTAAAGTAAATAAATTTTAGCTTAATAAAGCTAGTACATTTTTTATTCTATTCACTGTTTCTTCTTTACCAATAAGAACTGCAATATCAAAAACACCCGGACCAAATTTACCACCCACTAACATCACTCTTAAAGGAAGCATTAACTCACCTGCTTTAATTTGTTGCGTTTCAGCAAGGGCTTTAAACTGTTGCTCAAGAGCCATGGCATCAGCACTAAAGTCTGATTCCCAAACAGTAACCAATTCACTAAAGAAGGTATGTTTTTTTTCATCCCACTTGGGTTGAATCGCAGCAATATCTACAGTTTCGGGTGTTTTAAAAAAGTAAGACGCTTGTTGCACAAAATCGTTTATAAATGTGCATCTGTCTTTTGTTATGGCAATAACTTTATCTAGCTTTTCTGTGTTATGAACTATAATATTATTAGTGGCAAATAGTTTCTCAACTTCAAACTTCAAACTTCCAACATCCAATTTCTTTATCCACTCGTGGTTGAACCATTTCGCTTTTTCAAAATCAAATTTTGCTCCGCCTTTATGTACTCTTTCCAAAGAAAATTTTTCAATCAATTCATCCAAAGTAAAAATTTCCTGTTCACTGCCGCTGTTCCAACCCAGCATAGCCAGCATATTTATAAAAGCTTCTGGCAAAAAGCCACGCTCTTTAAAACCGGTTGTTTGTTCATTGGTTCTTGGGTCTTTCCAATCCATAGCAAACACCGGAAAACCTAATCTGTCACCATCTCGTTTGCTAAGTTTACCATTACCATCGGGCTTTAATATTAAAGGTAAATGAGCCCATTGTGGCATATTTTCCAAGCCAAAAAGTTTATCCCATAAAAATATATGAACAGGAGCCGAAGGCAACCACTCTTCTCCACGAAATGCATGAGATATCTGCATCGCATAATCATCTACCACAACTGCCAAATGATAAGTTGGCATTCCATCTGCTTTTAGCAAAACCTTGTCATCAACCTGTGTTGTATCAAAATGCACTTCACCACGAATTAAATCGGTAAACTTAATTTCCTGATGTGGTTCTAACTTCACACGAATCACATAAGGAGTATTAGCATCTAATAATTTTTTTGTTTCATCTGCCTCCAGTACCAGTGAATTATTCATGGCATTTCGGGTAGCGTGACTATATTGAAAATTAGCGGTCTCTTTACGCTTTGCATCCAATTCTTCGGCAGTATCAAAAGCATAATAGGCCAATCCTTTGGCTACTAATTCTTCGGCATATTTTCTATAACTTTCCTTTCTTTCACTTTGTCGGTAAGGGGCAAATTGGCCGCCATGTTTAGGACTTTCATCGGGCACCAAACCACACCACTCCAGGGTATTAAAAATGTATTCCTCTGCTCCTTCAACAAATCGGGTTTGGTCGGTATCTTCAATTCTCACAATAAATTCTCCGCCATGGTGTTTTGCAAATAAGTAGTTATATAAAACGGTTCTTACACCTCCCAAATGAAGCCCACCTGTTGGGCTGGGTGCAAATCTTACTCTTACTTTTTTTGTCATCGGGCAAAGATAAGAACCTGCTCGTTTACGGTTTGTAGTTTATGGCTTTAAATAAGAATTGTTATTTTTTTAAATACATAAAACCTTTTCCTTTGCAGCGATTAAAAGCAACAACCATGTTACCCAAAATAAATCCTACTTCTACACAATCTTGGTTTTTACTAAAAAAACATTTTGAAGAAGAAATGTGTAATAAACAAATGAAGCAGCTATTTGCAGTCGATGCAGACAGGGCCTCTAAATATGCTCTTCAGTTCGAGGACATATATTTCGATTATTCTAAAAATATTATTACCGATAAAACTTTGCAATTGCTGTTGCAATTAGCAAACGATACCCATGTAAAAGAGTCTATCGCTGAACAGTTTGCCGGAGAAAAGATTAATGAAACCGAGCAAAGAAGTGTGTTACATACTGCACTTAGAAACAAAGGCAATACACCCGTGTTGGTAGATGGAAAAGACGTGATGCCCGATATTAAAAAAGTATTACATCAGGTAGAAGGTTTTTGCCATAAAGTGCACAGCGGCGAATGGCTGGGCTACACCGGTAAAAAAATAAAGTACATTGTAAATATTGGTATTGGTGGTAGCGATTTAGGACCAGTAATGGTTACAGAGGCATTAAAACCATATTGGGTAGATGGGATAGAAACTTTTTTTGTAAGCAATGTAGATGGTACCCATATTGCCGAAACTTTAAAAAAGATTGGTGCCGAAGAAACCTTGTTTTTAATTGCTTCTAAAACCTTTACCACACAAGAAACAATGACCAATGCTCACTCTGCCAGAGATTGGTTTATGGCACAAGCTGGCGATGAAAGCCATGTGAGCAAACACTTTGTGGCATTAAGTACCAATGAAGCTGCGGTAGTGAAGTTTGGTATTGCGAAAGAAAATATGTTTGAGTTTTGGGATTGGGTTGGCGGAAGATATTCTTTGTGGAGTGCTATTGGATTATCTATTGCACTCACTATTGGCTATAAAAATTTTGATGAATTATTGCAAGGGGCTTATGCTGCCGATGTACATTTTAAAGAATCATCTTTCGATAAAAATATTCCTGTGCTGATGGCTTTACTGGGCGTGTGGTATGTAAACTTTTTTAATGCACAAAGCGAAGCCATTTTACCGTATGACCAATACCTGCACCGCTTTGCAGCTTATTTTCAGCAAGGTAATATGGAAAGCAATGGCAAAACCATCGATCGTAATGGCAACCATGTGAGCTATGCCACAGGCCCTGTAATCTGGGGCGAGCCGGGCACCAATGGTCAACATGCATTTTACCAATTAATACACCAGGGCACCCCTGTAATTCCTTGCGA
Organism: Chitinophagaceae bacterium; assembly: GCA_947455425.1. Lineage (GTDB taxonomy): Bacteria > Bacteroidota > Bacteroidia > Chitinophagales > Chitinophagaceae > CAIVPM01. The sequence goes on from CANGOT010000025.1 coordinate 10,404, forward strand.
TTTTATAGCCCCTGCTATTTCTTATAATAAAATAGGCGACCACCATATAAAACTGTTGAGCCATTTCTTTGCACAAACCGAAGCCTTACTAAATGGTAAAACCGAAGCAGAAGTGAGAGCTGAACTACAAAAAGCGGGTAAAACAGATGAAGAAATAAAAAAACTATTGCCTTATAAAGTATTTAGTGGCAATAAACCCACCAACTCGTTTTTTGTAAAAGAAATAACACCCCACAGTTTGGGAACTTTAATTGCTTTATACGAGCATAAAATATTTGTACAAGGTATTATCTGGAATATTTACAGTTATGACCAATGGGGGGTAGAATTGGGCAAACAATTAGCCAATTCTATTTTGCCAGAACTTTTAGATAACAATACCGTTAGTTCTCACGACGCTTCTACAAACGGACTGATTAATAAGTTTAAAGAAATGAGAAAGGGATAATAGTTCCGCTGCTCTTTGGGATGGATACCAGAACCTTTGGGTTATACCCCAGAACCTTTGGTTTATACCCCAAGAGCCTTGGGATAGAACCCTTAGACCATTTTTTATATACCAAACCATTGGGGATTGTTACCATATAGTATTGATAATGATTGTTTTGTGGTGGGAAGCGATGATGTTTAGAAGTGAGGTGATGGTTGTTTTAGGAATAGACTCGATTTAATGAGAGAAAAAATTGGTTGTTTGCCACATACTAAAGAGTTCTTTAAACTTCCTGAGAAAATAGTAAACAAAGAGTTAATAGAACACATAAATATAGATCATCTATAAACATTTAACTCCGTCGGGGTTTAAACAGAAACACCAACACGATAGCATAGTAAATTATGTAACCCAACTATCAGCAGCCAAGCAAAAAATAGCACAAGCCAAAGAGGTTAGAGATAAAGATTTTATAACCAACCAATGCAATGCACTAGACACACAAATAGATAATTTGGTATATGAACTTTATGGCTTAAACGATGAAGAAATAAAGATTGTAGAGAGTTGGTAAAAGATACTAAAGATATCTGATGTTTATAGCAAATGAATAATACAAAAAATTATTTATTTGCTATTTTTTGTTATCGTTGTTCAAATCAATGGAATAAAAAGGGTTTCAATTGCTAAATGCGAAACTTATGTTGGGAGAATATCAAAATTTTTGTAATCAAATACCTACTATCAAAGCCCAAAAAATTGTAATCCAGCACTAGTTATCAAAAATACAAATACCCAAAAAAATAAACAAAACATAGATAATGCTAACCCAGCACTATTTGTTCTTAAGAATGTGTCTATAGTTGCTTCATTTGGTTTTCTTAATTTTGGTATTTCTAACATTCCAAGGAAAATACGATAAATGGCAATAGCAATTATTAATAAGCCAAATGAAAATAAGACAGGGCTTTCAGAATTTCTGATGTTCGGCAGAAATAAACAAAGTGTTACAAATACTATACTTCCTAATGCTTGTCCCAACACTAAATATAAATTTGGCTTAAAATAAGCCCACCATTTATATTTAGGTACCCTATAAATTTCTGCAATTCTTTTTCGATTAAATGTTGTTATCCATAGTTGTCTACCAAAATCAAATACGAAAATTCCAACTATAGGGATGTATGAAGCTAAAATTAAATTTTTTAAACTCAAGCCTTTTAGTGGTATGGAGCCCATAAATAGACTTGTTATAATTGCTATGATAGTACCCCAAACTGCTATAAAATAGCCTGTTTTTTTATATCCATATGAATAACTGACAACCCCAACCCTAACAAAGTAAATACATAATAACACGAAAATATGTCTCCAATGTGGTAGGATTTTAAAGTGGAAATTGAAAGTTCTATTAAATTCAGTAATTAAAAATGAGAAGAAAGGTTCAGTCCATCCAAGTAAAGTACGCACAAGAGTGTTATAGTATTTAACCAACAACAAAAATACTTGTGAAAAGCCTACTTTAAAAGCGTGCTTCAATAAAGCTAATATTGAAAATATTCCAAGTATTTTTCCAAGTGAACTAAATAAGTCGTTAGCCCCAAATATTTCTTTTAAAAGTTTAATAGTTATTTTTATTAAAATTAGCAATAGCAATTTTTACTGTAAACAATTGCAAAATACAATTGTGAAAATAGTTTATAATCAAATGTCAGCTTAAAAAAAATCGCTCTTGTTGATGTTCTTCACCAATCGCATACACCATTAAAACACTCTTGGTAGTATTTACCCTTACAACAATGTCAAAATAATTAATATATCTATTTTTCGAGAGCGTAAGTAATCTTAAGGTTAGCAGTAGTTACAATTTACCAGTTGAGCTACTATCTATAACTTAACAATTATATTTGAGCAATAAACAATCATTTGCTTTATTTCTAGTATGATTTTTTTCACAATATCGAGCTAAAATAATGGGGCTTATTATTAAAAAATAACAATGTTTTCAAAAGCTTTTTTTATACTAATATTTTGTTTTATTTTCTTAAGCACAATTTGTTCAGCACAAGAACAAGTTGTTTACAAGGAGGTAAATGCTACTAAGTTATTGATGGATGTATATTACCCTGAAAAGATTGATTCATCCAAACGATACCCAGCAATGGTTTTCTTTTTTGGTGGTGGATGGGTTAGTGGAGAAAGGTCTCAATTCATTAATCAGGCAAAGTATTTTTCAAAAAGAGGGTTGATTTGTTTTTTGGTTGATTATAGAACAAAAAGTAAACATAATACCACGCCATTTGAGTGTGTTAAAGATGCTAAATCAGCCATACGTTTTATCAGAAAAAGAGCAACTTATTTTAGCGTTGATACAACAGGAATTATAGCATCAGGTGGTTCTGCTGGTGGGCATTTAGCAGCAGCCACTGCTTTAATAGACAGTTTTTCTGAGGCTACTGATGATTTGTCAATAAGTTGTATTCCAAATGTTTTAGTACTTTTTAACCCAGTTATTGATAATGGGCCTGGTGGATATGGTTTTGAGAAAATAAAGGATGCATACAAAAACTTTTCACCACTTCATAATATTAAAAAAGGGGCACCACCTACAATTATTTTCCTTGGCACAAATGATAAGCATATACCTGTTGAAACTGCTGCATATTATAAAAAAGTAATGGAAAAAGTTGGAAGCAGGTGCGACTTGAAAATATATGAAGGACAAAGTCATGGTTTCTTTAACTATAAGAATTTAGAATACTACAAGAGGACTGTTATGGAGGCAGATGCGTTTTTAGTATCTCTTGGGTATTTAAAAAATGAACCCGTTGTTAAAGTTGAGTAATTAAACCTTGCTAGTGTGAATATATTAGCCATACCAATCTTTAGGTTTGTACAGAAGAAATATCTGTTAACCTTTGTAACAAAAGTAAAAGCATTAGTATGAAGAAAGCTGCCCTTGTCATTATTATTGGTCTATTCCTAAACACCATTTCAAGCTTTGCTCAGCGAGAAAAAGAAAGTATTAATGAATCCTGGAAACAGTTTACAGGGGATGTGGCAGGGGCAGAGAAAGCTGATTTCAATGATGCATCTTGGCAAACTGTAAATCTTCCACATACCTGGAATGCAATAGACGCCTACACACAAAGGAAATATTTCAAAGGAATTGGTTGGTATCATAAAAACCTTTTCTTGACCAATAAATATGCAGGAAAGAAACTCTTCATCAATTTTGAAGGAGTGTTTTTAAAGGCAGATGTTTATATTAATGGAAAATTTGTGGGGGAACATAAAGGAGGCTATACTGCTTTTACTTTTGATATTTCTAACTACGTAACTATCCCAGGTAACAACAGCATTGCAATAAAAGTAGATAATAGTAAAGACTTAGGCTTACCTCCCATTTCGGGTGATTATACCTTGTTTGGTGGAATTTATAGAGATGTTTATTTAATATCTACCCATCAAATTCACTTTGATGAAATGAACCTTGGTAGCAGTGGGGTTTTTTTTGAAACACCTATGGTTAATGATAAAATGGCGACAGTAAAAGTTAGTGGTACCATCACCAACCAATCAACTGAAAATAAAAATGTAACTATTCTGTCTAAGGTAATAGATAAAGCAGGTGTGGTGGTATCTGAATTAAAAACGAAACTAAAACTAGCAGCAGGTGCAAACAGCAATTTTGAACAGTTGTCGGAAAAAATTGCCAAACCAAATTTATGGTCGCCTGAAAATCCTTATTTATACACTGTTCAAACTTCTATACTGTCTGATGATAAAAATCAAACTGTGCTTGATATAAAGCATCATCCATTGGGGTTTAGATGGTTTAATTTTAATGCTGATTCGGGATTTTATTTGAATGGAAAATCCTTGAAACTTATTGGGGCTGCTCGCCATCAAGATTATATGGGTTTGGGCAATGCATTGGATAACGACTTGCAAAGAAGGGACATTGAATTATTGAAAAC
>CANGOT010000026.1 GCA_947455425.1 Chitinophagaceae bacterium
CGTGCCCGAGGTTGATTGTATAGATCCAATAATTATTGGCGGTACAATCGTAATTGTTGTTCCTGTACTTGTTCTTGTAAATCCACAATTGGTAGCGGTTACTGTGTAAACACCACTAGCTGTTGCAATATAATTTTGTGATATGGCACCTACAATTACAACACCATTTTTATACCACTGATTATTACTTGCAGAACTACTGATTAAAGTAATATTTGCGTTATTACAAGCCGTGGTATTTCCCCCTTGTACGGTAATTGTTGGTGTTATTGCAACCGCCATACTCACTACAACTGGGTTTGATTGACTTGTCCAACATCCAGAACCATTAGTTGCTAATAATATATAAGTCCCTAAACCAGTCTTATCAACTGTTATACAAGATTGTGTTCCAGTATTTCCACTTACTGCAACTCCATTTTTATACCATTGATAATTGCTCCAGCCCCATTGTGTTGGACAAATTTGAACGCTATTGCTACCACATATTGGATTAGCTCCAGAATTAACTGCTGGTGCAGGTGATCCTGTTACTGCAATTGTGTATTTCATTGTATCGCTACAACCTGTTGGTAATGTATAGATAAATGACCAAACACCCTGAACTGGTGCTTGTGGCAGATTAATTATTGCTTTTCCATTATTGCTAGTACCTAAAGTCATACCTGTAGGGTTACCCGCCATTGCAGTCCAAGTTCCTCCGGTAGGTGTTGCCTTTAAAGAATCAAGTAATCTTTGTGTGCCACATTCCATAAACACATCACTACCAGCATTTGGTTTTGCGTTTACAGATAGTATTAAAGTGGCAACACTATCACAACCTTGGCTATTGATTGTTGTAAAAGTGTATGTTCCTGCCAAGGTTCTTAAACCATTCCAACTATATGGCAACTCACTTGGACAAATGCTGGTATTGGTTAAACTTGTTGTGTTTGTTTTAACTATTAAGTTCAATGTTGCAGCACTATCGCAACCTTGACTGTTTTTTAAATATGCAGTTTGGCTTCCTGTTGCATTAAACGTTAATCCATTCCAACTATAAGGCAATGCAACTGGACAAATACTTATGTTGGCTGTACTCGTAGTAACTGTTTTAACTATTAAGTTTAACGTAGCGGCACTATCGCAACCTTGACTGTTAGTTAAATGTGCAGTTTGGCTTCCTGCTGCATTAAACGTTAATCCATTCCAATTGTAAGGTAAAGCAATTGGGCAAATACTAATGTTGGTTGTGCTGGTAGTGTTTGTTTTGATTATTAAGTTCAATATAGCAGCACTATCGCAACCTTGACTGTTGGTGAAATGTGCGGTTTGTGAACCAGCTGCATCAAAGGTTAACTCATTCCAAGTGAAAGGTAAAGCACTTGGGCAAATACTGATATTGGTTGTACTTGTAGTAACTGTTTTAACTATTAAATTTAATGTAGCAGTACTATCGCAACCTTGGCTGTTGGTTAAATGTGCAGTTTGGCTTCCTGAGGTATTAAACGTTAACTCATTCCAAATATATGGCAACTCACTAGGACAAATACTTATGTTGGTTGTACTCGTAGTATTAGTTTTAATTATCAAGTTCAATGTAGCAGCACTATCGCAACCTTGACTGTTGGTTAAATGTGCAGTTTGACTTCCTGCTGCATTAAACGTTAATCCATTCCAGCTATAAGGCAATGCACTTGGACAAATACTAGTATCAGTTGTGCTAGTAGTATTAGTTTTAACTATCAAGTTCAATGTAGCAGCACTATCGCAACCTTGACTGTTGGTGAAATATGCAGTTTGACTTCCTGCTGCATTAAACGTTAATCCATTCCAGCTATAAGGCAATGCACTTGGACAAATACTAGTATCAGTTGTACTGGTGGTGTTTGTTTTAACTATCAAGTTCAATGTTGCAGCACTATCGCAACCTTGACTGTTGGTGAAATGTGCAGTTAGTGAACCAGCTTCATAAAAGGTTAATTCATTCCAAGTGAAAGGTAAAGCACTTGGACAAATAGATGAATCTGTTGAAGAATTTGTTGAATTTAATATAGTTAGATTTAATGTAGTTAAACTATCACATCCTGCTATATTCAAGCTATCAAAAGTATAACTACCACTGGTAGTATAAGTATTTCCATGCCAATTATAACTAACACAAGCTGTTTGATTAATAATTGCTGTTGTTGGTATACAAATAACCTCAATAGAGACAGTAGTCGTTGCAGTGCACCCATTATTATTAGTAGCAGTGACTGTATAGTTTGCTGAAGGAGCACCTACTGCTGACGTGCCTGTTATTGCTCCTGTTTGTGTATTAATACTTAACCCAGCAGGCAATGAAGGGAAAACAGTAAAAGTTCCTGTTAAAGGTGCTATTTTTTTTATTAATTGATTATTATTATCAGCTACATATATATTCCCAGCGGCATCTACTGCCAATCCTGTAATATTATTAAATCCTGATCCAATAGAACTAATACTACCATCTGTCGCAATTTTAGTAATTTCACTAATACCCCATTTCGCTAAATATACATTCCCTAAGGCATCTAAAGCTACTGCTGTTGTTGGGTATGTATCTATATATACATTACCTGATGCATTAACAGCAACACAATCTCCATAACCAATCGAAGTGATGTTATTACCATAAGCATCCATCTTTATGATATTTCCAAATTCTGCCACATATACATTTCCGGCAGCATCTACTGCTACTCCTTGAAGTTGGCTGCTAAAGCCTGTGGCAAGAGTAGTGATAGTTCCATTAGTTGCTATTTTAAGAATATCAGAGGATGAACCTGAAATTATATCACGCAATGTTGTATATACATTACCTGCAGCATCTATTGCTATTCCTTGGTAATTATCATATCCGAATGGGTTACTGATTGTACCATCAGTAGCTATTTTATAAATAAAATTAGCTGATACATATACATTCCCTACAGCATCTACCGCTATTCCATTCATATTAGTAGTTGAATATAGAGTAGTAATTGATGTTGGTTGCGGTTTCAAGGTGGTAATTGCCGTACCAGCCGTAAAAGAATTTGGCGTAGTATAGCTAAAACTTGCAGGTGGCAAATTAACGGTTAAGTTCAAAGTTGCTGCACTATCACAACCAACACTGTTTGTTGTATGATAGGTTTGGCTACCAGCTGCATTAAAAGTTAATCCATTCCAACTATATGGCAAATCACTTAAGCAAATGCTTGTATTGGTTGTTGATGTCGATGTGGCGTTTACTGTTAAATTTAATGTGGCACTGCTATCACATCCTTGACTATTTTGTAATCCTGTTTTGGTTTGTGAACCTGCTGTATTAAAGGTTAATCCATTCCAACTATATGGCAATTCAGTTGGACAAATACTTACGTTGGTTGTACTTGTGCTTGTTGATTTTACAGTTAAGTTTAATGTTGCCGTAGAATCACATCCTTGTGAGTTGGTTGTTTTGAATGTATATGTTCCTGCTAAAGTTCTACTACCATTCCAACTGTATGGTAAATCACTTTGGCAAATACTTACATTAGTTGTACTTGTGCTTGTTGATTTTACAGTTAAGTTTAATGTTGCCGTAGAATCACAACCTTGTGAGTTGGTTGTTTTGAATGTAAATGTTCCTGCTACAGATCTACTGCCATTCCAACTAAAAGGTAATTCACTTGGACAAATACTTACGTTGGTTATACTTGTAGTGTTTGTTTTAACTGTTAAGTTTAAAGTTGCACTGCTATCACATCCTTGACTATTTCTTAATCCTGTTTTGGTTTGTGAACCCGCTGTATTAAAGGTTAAGCCATTCCACATATATGGCAATGCACTTGGGCAAATACTGGTATTGGTTGTAGATATTGATGTTGTTTTTACTACAACAATTGTTGTAGCTGTGTAAACACAACCGCCAGCATCTGCTATGGTAACTGTATATGTGCCACTTGCAGCAATTGTGGCTACAGTTATTACTGGATTTTGCAGAGATGAAGTAAACCCATTTGGTCCTGTCCAACTATAAGTTGCACCTGAAACACCTGGTGTAGTTAAATTCAAACTTGTACCTACACAAATAGGTGAATTACTACTTGCAGTTGTTGTACCTGCTACTATATTTACAGTAAGACTTACAGTTGTAGTTGCTGGTGTTGAATAATTATCAGTTGCTGTAAATGTTATAATGTTTGAACCCATATTACAAGCAGCACCTTTAATTGTAACTGAGGCAACAGATGTGGCACCTGATGTGGCAGAAGTAGTAGTGTTGCATAATCCATTAGTATTAATAACAGTAGAAATTGTTTGATTAACTTCTGGAGGTAAAAATGTTAAAGGAATAGTTGTTGTGGTTCCGCAAGGTATTGTAATAGTATTGCCAGTGGGTACACCACTTACAGATGGAGCTTGATTTGTAGCACTTGACACATTAAATCTAAAGCACTCGTAGTCTAAATAATTCACACCATCAACATTAGCTGCACCACCATCATATACACTACTATTTAAACCAAAACGCCCAACTTGTATATAATTTACTCCATTTCCTTTGTTAATACCAACAGTCGCAGGTGTTCCACCAAATCCAGCAGTACCACCTGAAGCTGTTCCTGTTGTCCATTGCATATCCCCATAATAAAAGGCGACGTTGTTCCCAAGGCCAAGACTTGCGTCTGTTCCATCTGTCAATATTACTTGAAAGGTATTTAAATTCGTAGCAGTAGGAGTGGGTGTGGTATAATATGACACACCTGACCATGTGATAACTATTTTACCAGCACTTATTTTATACTTTACAATACCGCTACCTGGTGCACGGGTATCCATATCTGCCCAAAAAGGAGCGATCATGGGTGTTGTTGAAGGAAACCCAGTTGAAGAATAGCCACCTTGAGCTGCACCAAAACTTATATTACCATTGTTGTTAATATAACATTGTGTATAAGTAGTGCCATATAAATCAAAGTTAAATCCTAGATTAATGGGTCCTAACGAGCCATCGTCATTGGCTGCAAAGCTGGTGTATGTCCCATCTGGTGCAAAATAACAACTAGAAGAGGGTGTACCATCTGTAAATAAAGTTCGAGATGTGAGACCTGACATCAATCCTATAACCGTTGCCTGTAAACTTCTTCCAAGATTTTGACTATCAACATACCAATAAGCATTAAAATTTCCAAAAACATCACACTGAATATCAAATGGAAAATAGGCTGAACCTAAGCTAGTTGGATTACCTAATAATTCTACTGTTATCCTAACATCTTCGTTGCCCCAAAAACCTGAGCCTGTAAAATGAACCGTTGAACCAGGTTGATAATCGACAGAGTCTGTATAAAAAGAAACACCAGATGTTCCTGAAAAAATTTGCAATGCTTTTGCAGAATCATAACCAGAATTATTTGATGGATTAGTGATTATTTGTGATTTTGCATTTATGCAAACGCAAATCAAAGCAATCATTAATAACTTTTTAGCAAACCATATTGGCTTAATGCTGCAAGATAATTTAAGATCCATTTTTCTAATTTATAATGCAACATATTTATTTAAAAATCTGCTGCTGTTTTAAGGTAATAATTAAAAGTCAATCAACCTCACCATTTGCAAAAATATCTTTAATCAAACTCTCAAAAGACCCCTTAAATAAGGTGGTATTTTAAAGCAATTTTAATTTGCATATTTAATATCTATAACAAACTAATTTCTTAAACAGCCGTAAGGGTTTACCCTTATATCCAAAAAAAGTTGGTCAATTAAATACAATTAAGAAACAATTTCTTGTTTCTTAATTGTATTTCTTAATTTTTGTTTGTATAGGGTGCGGTAGAACTCTTATCTAACTTTCGGTTAGAAGATTATATTTTCAAACTCCGAAAATGGAGAAAAGGTGTAACTATGTTATAACGTAGAAAAGGAAATATTTTACACGTTGATTTATTAATTAAACAAACAACAACTATAATTCAGTAAACAACTTTAATTAGTGTTATTCTTATATCAAGATTACATAACCTGATAATGCATTAAAAAGTCCGCAGTCACCATATTTTTATAACGTAAGAGGGCTGCATCGGTTGATGCAGCCCTCTTTTTTATTAATCCAGTACTTTCAATATTATTCTACCACTAACTTCTTGGTTGTTTTACCTTCAGTAGTAATAACACTAACGAAGTACATTCCCGGAGCCAGTTTATTGATACTAATATTGTTGGTTCCCATACTTAATGCTTGAGTTTTTACTTGTTTACCATATAAATCAGTAATCACTATATTTCCTTCTGCAACCACTTTATCAACTAAAATATTTACAAAAGACTTAGCAGGATTAGGATACATTTTATATTGATTGTTTGATATCCATTGTGCATTATTAATTCCATTATCACCCTTGCTTGCACATACCATTACATTGCTAACAATAGTTCTAAAATTACTACAACTATTTGCATCTGTATAAGTGTAAATTAGACTTCCAGTACCTGCTACACTACCGGTAGATACTACTCCACCTGGAGTGGTTACACTTATAACACCTGTTTTACTCCAAACGCCACCTGTTGGATTACCCACTACAGTAAAGGTTTTGTTGGCACAAAATGAACCACCTGGGCCTGTTTGTGGATTTGGTGTACCTGATGCATATTGAATAGTTGGAACCGATGGTAGGCTTTTTAAGTTTATAGTATAAATAGCTGTGCTAATGCAACCTACAGCCGATGTTACTGTATAGTATATTGGTGCAGATGCTCCACCAGTTAAAGCTGTTACAAGACCGGTATTCGCATTTACAGCTACTAAGCCTGATGTTGGTGTACTCCATACGCCTGTACCACCACTTGGTATTGTAGAGCTATTGCTGAGGGTTGTGCTAGATCCTATACAAACATTCGCTGCCCCGGTTGTTGCGGCTACTGTTGGAAGTGCATTGATAGTAACATTGGCTGGTGTTGATGGTGATGACCAACAACCCGAGCCATTTGTACCTGTTAAAGTATAAGCACCCGCAGTATTTACATTAATACATGAAGCTGTTGAATATGCTACGCCATCTTTATACCATTGATAATTACTATAACCCCATACCAACGGACAAATTTGTAAAGTGTTGCTACCGCAGATATTAACAGAACCTCTGATATCTAATGTTGGTGTTGCTACCGCAGCTGCAACATTTATCGTAATTGAAGCTACTGTAGAGCAACCTCCTGATGTTTTAGTATAAGTGATGGTATCTGTACCTGCTGCTACTGGCGTTACTACACCAGCACTTACTGTTGCAATGGCTGTGTTACTTGATGCCCAGGTACCTCCAGCAGTTGCATCTGCCAAAGTAATGGTGCTACCAAGGCAAACATTCGTACTACCTGTAATTGGTGCAACCACCGGTGCAGCATTTACAGTTACGGTTGTTCCTGCACTAGATGTGCTACCACAAGCTGTTACTTTTACCATATAAACACCACTTGCTGTGGCTTTATAAACTGAATCTGTTACTCCACCTATAGCAATACTGTCTTTATACCATTGATTGCCTGAAGTTGAACTGCTCTTTAAGATTACAGATCCACCAGAACAAAAGGTTGTGGCTCCACCTGCTGTAATTGTTGGTATAGCTTGCGGAGTGCCAGTGGTTACCACCACTGCTGTTGATGGTGTTGACCAACAGCCTGAACTGTTTTGACCTGTTAAAGTATAGCTACCTACTGTTGTGATGGTAATGCACGCTGATGTTGAATATGCCACACCATTTTTATACCATTGATAATTGCTATAACCCCATACTAATGGACATACTTCAACACTATTACCACATAATACTGTTGAACCTCTCACATCTAATGTTGGGGTTGTTATTGTTGCTACTGTGATTACTTGAGATACTATTGTGGTGCAACCAGCTGCAGATTTTGTGTAAGTGATCGTATCTGTTCCTGCTGCAAGGGCTGTTACTACACCGCCACTCACTGTTGCGATGGATGTATTGCTGGATGCCCAGGTTCCTCCTAAAGTGGTATCGCTTAAAGTTAATGTAGTACCCACACAAACACTATTACCACCATAAATAGGGTTAACTACTGGTGCAGCATTTGCTGTAACTGTTGTTCCTGCACTTGTTGAACTTCCACAAGCTGTTACTGATACGGTGTAAACTCCACCTGCTGTTGCTGTGTAAACTGAATCTGTTGCTCCACCTATAGCAACACTATCCTTATACCATTGATTGCCTGAAGTTGAACTGCTCTTTAAGATGACAGATCCCCCAGAACAAAATGTTGTTGATCCTATTGCTGTAATTGTTGGTGTTGCTGATGCCGTACCTGTAGTTACTACTACTGCTGTTGATGGAGATGACCAACAGCCATTACCATTGGTTCCTGCCAATGTATAGCTACCTGCAACAGTAATGTCTATACAAGATGATGTTGAATAAGCTACCCCATCTTTATACCATTGATAATTGCTATAGCCCCATACTAATGGACATATTTCCAACCTGTCACCATTACATAAATTAGTAGAACCCCTAACATCGAGTGTTGGAGTTGCAACTGTTACACCTACACACTGAGCTTTTATTTCATTGGAATAAAAAAAAGATAATGCTGTAATGATTACAAACGAATAGCTTAAAATAAGCCTACTTACTGTGGAGATTTACCTCATTGGATTTATTTGTTTTGGGGTTTAAGATTTAATAATAGCAAAATATACTAGCAATACTTTTTGCAAGTAGAGCCGGAATAATAGCGAAGTTTTGCAAGATTTATTATTTAACCGATGATTATAAATAAATAGTTTAGAGAAATATGAGGCAATAATTTCTCAATTGAATACCTTTAGATATTACTAAAGATACCTATTTATTAGGGATAGTACTATAATTAAATGGGTATTTCGCCGCTCTTATATTTCTTCATTCATTATGGATACACCACTTTGTTTTAGAAACATAAATAGTATATCCCAAATTATAAATCGTAAATAGGTTTACATATTCCTTCTATACTTGCCGCCCACTTCGTACAAAGCATTTGTGATTTGTCCAAGGCTACAATACTTAACAGTTTCCATTAATTCGGCAAATAGGTTGCCATTGTTGATAGCCACTTGTTGTAGTTGTTTTAATTTAGCTTGTGCAAAAGATTCGTTGCGTTTTTTAAAGGCTTCAACCGTATTAATTTGTTGTTCTTTTTCTTCAGTTGTACTTCTAATAACTTCACTTGGAATGATTGTAGGAGAACCTTTACTGTTCAAGAATGTGTTTACACCAATTAAAGGTAATTCACCAGTATGTTTTTGATGTTCGTAGAATAAGCTTTCTTCCTGTATTTTATTTCTTTGGTACATTCTTTCCATAGAACCCAAAACACCACCACGCTCATTAATTCTATCAAACTCTGCGAGTACAGCTTCTTCAACAAGGTCTGTCATTTCTTCCAATGCAAAACTACCTTGTGTAAAGTTCTCAGTTTTTGCACTACCTAATTCTCTATTGATGATTAATTGAATAGCCATTGCACGCCTAACACTTTCCTCTGTAGGTGTTGTTATCGCTTCATCATAAGCATTGGTGTGTAATGAATTACAGTTATCATAGATGGCATATAAAGCTTGCAATGTTGTACGGATATCGTTGAAATCAATCTCCTGTGCGTGTAAACTTCTTCCACTTGTTTGAATGTGGTATTTCAACATTTGGCTACGCTTATTTGCTTTGTATTTATGCTTCATTGCTTTAGCCCAAATACGCCTTGCTACTCGACCAATGACGCTATACTCAGGATCCATTCCATTGCTAAAGAAGAAAGAAAGATTAGCTGCAAAATCATCAATATTCATCCCTCTGCTTAAATAGTATTCTACATATGTAAACCCATTTGCTAAAGTGAAAGCAAGCTGTGTAATAGGATTAGCACCAGCTTCAGCAATATGATAACCACTAATACTTACACTATAAAAGTTCCTTACTTTCTGATTGATGAAATATTCCTGTACATCGCCCATTAATTTCAATGCAAATTCTGTTGAGAAAATGCAAGTATTTTGTGCCTGATCTTCTTTTAAAATATCGGCCTGCACTGTTCCCCGAACATTTTGTAAAGCTTGAGTTTTTATTTTCTCATAAACATCTTTTGGCAAAACATCTTCACCACTTAAACCCAATAAACGCAAGCCTAAACCATTATTACCTTCTGGTAAAACACCTTCTAAATTTCCTTTGTAAGGCGATACGGCTTTGCCATCAACACCAATATATTTAGGTAATTCTGATAGATTGTATTTAGATTCAATGATGTTGTTTACCTCTTCTCTTAATCCATTTTCAATTATATATTTTTCACATTGCTGGTCAATGGTTGCATTCATAAAAAAAGCCAGCAGCATTGGTGCTGGTCCATTGATGGTCATTGATACTGAAGTTTTAGGATCGCATAAATCAAACCCGCTATACAATTTTTTTGCATCATCTACAGTGGCAATACTAACACCACTATTACCCACTTTACCATAAATGTCCGGACGATAAGCAGGATCTTCTCCATATAAGGTAACGCTATCAAATGCTGTACTCAAACGTTTTGCAGGCTGCCCAACACTTACATAGTGGAACCTTCTGTTAGTTCGTTCTGGGCCACCTTCACCTGCAAACATTCTTGTAGGATCTTCCCCATCACGTTTTAAAGGAAACACACCTGAAGTGTATGGAAATTCGCCAGGGACATTTTCCTGCAATTGCCATTTTAAAATATCACCCCAATCTTTATATTTTGGCAATACAACTTTGGGGACTCTTGTACCGCTTAATGAAGTTGTTGTTAGTGGTTGCTTAATTATTTTATCGCGAACCTGATATTCAAAAAAATCTTTCTTATAAACACCAATAATACAATTCCAGTTGTTTACTAGTTTTTTAGATTCAGTATTTAATTGCTCGTTATAAAAGTCAATTTGTTGTTGTAATGTTTCAACTAAATCGATCTGATTGTTTTGTTTAAATATTTCTAATGTTCCTGTTAGTTGATACAGTTTTGAAGCAATGGCAGCTTGCTCAAATGCTTGTGAGTCATAGGCTCTATTCGTTTCACTAATCTCACTTAAATATCTTGTCCTGCTAGATGGGATGATGGCAGATGATACCTTTGCAGTTTCACTAAAATGATATTCGCCAAATGTTGCATTGGTTTTGGTATCAACCGTTTTAAGCAACATTTCAAATAAATGGTTAACCCCCTCATCGTTAAACTTGCTAGCCATTGTTCCAATAATTGGCAATTCATCATCTTTTGCCATAAACAGCTGATGATTGCGTTTATATTGTTTACGCACATCCTGCAATGCATCTAACGCACCAGCTTTATCAAATTTATTGATGCAAATTAAGTCGGCATAATCCAGCATATTAATCTTCTCTAATTGAGATGCAGCTCCATATTCTGGTGTCATCACATACATACTCACATCGCAATAGTCTAATATAGAAGCATCACTTTGCCCAACACCAGCACTTTCTAAAATAATAAAATCAAATGCAGCTTCTCTACAAATATTAATAGCTTCTTGTACATAAGCACTTAGTGCTTTATTATCTTCTCTAGTAGCCAAACTTCTCATATAGGCACGTGGATGAGAAATAGCATTCATTCTAATTCTATCGCCTAGCAAAGCTCCACCAGTTTTTTTCTTAGATGGATCAACACTAATAACAGCAATGGTTTTATCAGCAAAATTGTTTAAAAAACGTCGAACAATTTCATCCGTTACAGAAGATTTTCCAGCACCACCAGTACCTGTGATTCCTAATACAGGAATTTTGGTTTGGGAATTGGCACTTAGGTTTAAGGTTTCACCATTTTCAGCAGCAGTAATTTTTTGTGCAATGCTTATAATATCTTTTGCTTCGCCTAAAGCATTCTTACTACTTTTTATTTCAAGCTTCGAACTTTGTACTTTACACTTTTCTATTACATCTTCTATCATTCCTTCAAGACCCATTGTTCTACCATCATCAGGACTATAAATTCTTGTGATGCCATAACTATGCAGTTCTTCTATTTCAGTTGGCAAAATAGTACCACCTCCGCCACCAAAAATTTTGATATGACCACAACCATTTTCATCAAGTAAATCCTTCATATACTTAAAGAACTCTACATGCCCGCCCTGATAAGAAGTAATAGCAATACCTTGAACATCCTCTTCAATAGCAGTTTCAACTATTTCATGAACACTTCTATTATGACCTAAATGAATAATTTCTGCACCTTTACTCTGCAAAATTCTACGCATAATATTAATTGCAGCATCATGCCCATCAAATAAACTGGCAGCAGTAACTAAACGAATTTTGGTATGACTCATAATAGAAATATTGTGGGATGCGAAAATAGGTTATTGAAAACAAAAATTAACAAGCGTTAGTTTAAAATTCCTGCAATTAAAGAAACAAAAAACGCTCTAAGATTAGAGCGTTT
Source organism: Chitinophagaceae bacterium (assembly GCA_947455425.1). GTDB lineage: Bacteria > Bacteroidota > Bacteroidia > Chitinophagales > Chitinophagaceae > CAIVPM01. The sequence continues at coordinate 12,457 of CANGOT010000026.1, forward strand.
TGATATATTTTAATGATGACTTTCATCACTTCCAATAGGAACATCCTGAGGAATAAATTCTTTTCCGTCTTTTCCGTAGTCATATGCCCAACGATAGACTTCAGGAATTTCACCAGGCCAGTTACCATGACCCGGGCGAAGTGGTGTTGTCCACTCTAATGTATTACTTCCCCAAGGATTTAATTTAGTAACTTTTCTACCTTTAAATATAGAATAGAAGAAGTTGAATAAGAATAATAACTGCACCATAAATACAATCATAGCAACAGTACTAATAAAAGTGTTCAAAGTTGCAAATGTTTTAAAACTTTCCCAGATACTATAATCATAATATCTACGTGGCATACCAGCTAATCCTTCGTAGTGCATTGGCCAAAATATTAAGTAGGCACCAATAATAGTTGCCCAAAAGTGAATATAGCCAAGTGTACTGTTCAAATATTTGCCGTACATTTTAGGAAACCAATGATAAATTCCTGCAAACATACCAAACATACTAGCTACACCCATTACAATGTGAAAGTGTGCAATTACAAAATAAGTGTCGTGAAGGTGAATATCCAAAGCTGAATTTCCTAACCAAATACCAGTTAAACCTCCACTAATAAATAAACTAACGAATCCAATTGCAAACATCATTGCTGGAGTGAATCTAATACTTCCACGCCATAAGGTTGTAAGCCAGTTGAAAACTTTTATAGCTGATGGGACAGCAATTAATAAGGTTAATAATACGAAGATTGAGCCTAAGAAAGGATTTAAACCTGTTACAAACATATGGTGTGCCCAAACCAAGAAGGCAAGAATTGCAATAGCAAACATACTACCAACCATTGCCATATATCCGAAAATTGGCTTACGACTATTTACAGATAATATTTCACTTACCATACCCATAGCTGGGAGTAGAATAATGTAAACTTCTGGATGTCCAAGGAACCAAAACAAATGTTGAAATAAAACAGCACTTCCTCCTTCGTTCGGAAGAGCTCCAACTCCATTTACAAATAAATCAGATAGATAAAAACTAGTACCAAAGTTTCTGTCGAATATTAATAAAACACAACCTGATAAAAGTACAGGGAAAGATAATACACCTAATACTGCTGTGAAGAATAATGCCCAAATTGTCAAAGGCATTCTTGTCATGCTCATACCTTTGGTACGCATATTCAAAACAGTCGCTATGTAATTCAAACCGCCAAGAAGGGAAGATACTACAAACAAACTCATCGATAGCAACCACAAATCCATACCAGTTTTGCTACCTGGCGATGCATCACCCAAGGCACTTAAAGGAGGATAAGCTGTCCAACCACCGCTAAAAGGTCCATTCTCAACAAATATAGAAGTCATCATAACAATACTGGCTATGAAAAAGAACCAATAACTAAGCATATTCATAAATGGCGATGCCATATCACGAGCTCCAATTTGAAGTGGGATTAAAAAGTTCGCAAACGTTCCGCTTAATCCAGCAGTTAATACAAAGAATACCAAAACAGTACCGTGAGTTGTAACTAAAGCATAATAAGCCTGCGGTGTAATGTGCCCTTTTTCTGCCCACCATTTTCCCAATAAATCTTCCAACCAAGGAAAGCTATCATTAGGATAACCAAGTTGTAATCTGAATAATACGCTCATCAAACCACCAACAACAGCCCAAACCATACCTGTAATTAGGAATTGTTTAGCAATCATTTTATGATCCATACTGAAAACGTATTTGCTAATAAACGTTTCGTGGTGATGATGTTCACCATGCTCATGTGCATCGTGGCTGTGAATATCGTGACTGTGTAAAACTGCTTCAGTACTCATATCAATATCGTTAAACTCGTTTTATTTTTTAAAGTGAGATGCTATCTCATGTTTACTTTTTTGCAACAATAGCTTTTATAGTTGTGTCTACTTTTGGTGTTTCGGCTGGTGGGAAAACACTTAAAAATTTAGGTTTTTGTTTTGCCACCCAAGCATCAAATTCGGCTTGTGTTACAACCTCAATCACACCCTTCATACTATAGTGACCATTGCCACACATTTGGTCACAACTAATCTCATATTGAAAGTTAGGATTTTTTGTTCTTTCCTTCATTTCAGCAGTAGTATATATTGGCTTAAACCACATTGTAGTTGGCATTCCGGGAACAGCATCCATTTTCATTCTAAAATGGCTTAAACCAACATCGTGAATTACGTCTCTTGAATTTATTATTAAC
>CANGOT010000027.1 GCA_947455425.1 Chitinophagaceae bacterium
AGCTAATTCTTTTAACTTGATATTCATAATTCTAACTCTTTGCAAACTCATAACAGAATATTCAAACACTTCGCACATTTTTCTAATTTGCCTGTTCATTCCTTGTTTTAAGATGATTCTGAATGTATGCTTACTAATTGACTTTACCACGCAGGGTTTTGTCATTCCATCTTTAATTCTAACACCACTTGCCATTCTTTGAATAAAAAAATTGTCGATTGGTTTATTGACCTTTACAATATATTCTTTTTCGTGATTGTTGCCTGCACGTAATATTTTATTTACAATATCTCCATCATTGGTTAAAAATATCAACCCTTCACTGTCTTTATCCAATCTGCCAATAGGGAAGATGCGTTTAGGATGATTGATGAAGGAAATGATATTGCCTCTAATATTCTCTTCTGTTGTAGTAGTAACACCAACTGGTTTATTGAAAGCAATATATATAAGTTTTTCTTTTTTCTTAGGCTTAGATGCCGATGTGATAAGGCTTCCATCTACTTCAACAGAATCACCAGGTTTATAACGATTGCCAAGTTTCGCAGGTTTATCATTCAATAAAACACGGCCTTTCGTAATTAAATTATCTGCTTCTCTGCGAGAGCAATAACCAGTATCACTAATAAATTTATTAAGACTAATAGAGTTTGTATGCAAAGCTTATTTGTAATGTTGTTGCCAGCGAAAATAGAGTAAATATTTACCTAATCAAATTCACTGTGCCAGATTTAGTTTCAGTTTTATTATTCTGATAAACAACTTTTACTGTGTAAACGTAAGAACCACTAGGTTGTAACTTGCCATTTGCAAGACCATTCCATCCAACTAAAGTAGGATTTTGCGATTCAAATATCTTTTGTCCCCATTGATTAAAAACTACCATTTCAGCAGACTTAATACCGCTGCCATATACTTTTAAAGTACTAATATCATCGTTGCCTATTTTGCTTGGCATAAATGTATTTGGAACATATAAAACAAAGTTTGAGAAAACGGTTACAGGTCTATCAATAGAATCCTTACAACCATTTGTAGATGTTGCTAAAATTTTAATATTGAAAGAACTATTAGGTGCAGTAATGCTTTGCGAAGATTGATTATTTGTAAACAAACCATTAGGTAACCATAAACTATTAGCAATTGTTGCATTGCTACTTAATTGAGCAGTAAAATTTGCTCCGGCACTTACAGGATTAGGATTTTCTACAAGTGTTATTTTGAAGTTTTCGGATGATAGAATCAATGTAGCAATACTATCGCAACCTGCTGCATTAGTAAGGGTTGTAGTGTATGTTCCTGCTGTTGAATAACTAGTTCCAGAAAAAATATAACTATCTCCACTGCAAATGGTAGCATAGGTAGTAGAGGCTGTTTTTTGTTTAATTGCAAGATGTAATGTAACGATGCTATCACATCCATTATAACCAATTAATGTTGCAGTATATGTTCCTGCGTTAGAGTAATTATTCCCATTAAAACTATATGGAACTCCGGCACAAGTACTGGCATTAATTGTTGTATTAACAGGAGCATTAATAGTTACAATTGTATTTGTAGTAAGTAATCCACAGCCAATACCCGCGATTCCAAAAGTGTAAGTTACAGTATAGGTGCCGGCAATACTAGATGCAGGAGTAATTGTTCCATTTGCATCAATCGTTAAACCAATCGGAGAAGATGAAAAAGTACCTCCAGTAATTCCAGTAATTATTACACTTTGTGTTGTACTTGTCTTGCAATAAGCACTTGAAGAATAACTAATACCCGCAGTAGGATGTTCAATTTTAACTGATGTTGTAAAAGTACAATTTGCTGGGCCAACAGTATAAGTAATTGTATAATTCCCCAAAGCACTGTTACCTAAATCTATAGTACCAGTTGTACTGTTTATAGATAAACCACTTGGGGTAGATGAGAATACACCACCAGTAGCTCCGGTTAGTGTTACAGCCTTTGTCCCAACATTACAAAAAGGACTGCCACTATAACTGATAGAAGCATTTGTTATATTTAATGTTGTTGGTAATGACGTTTTGGTGCAACCTCCCTTGCCAGTTGCAGTAACAGTATAATCTCCAGCTGTAGTTGCAGTATATGTTTGCTGATTAGCTGTATTAATAATATTGCCATCTAGATACCATTGATTGCCAATATTAGATGAACTTGTAAGTATTAAAGTATTTCCTGTGCAAATGGTATTAGTTCCAACGGGATTAATAGTAGGTACTGCTGGATATTGATTCACTATAACGATGATTTCACTTCGCCCACTTTCGCATCCAGTAGAAGTATCAAAATTGCTAACAAAATAATGTATAGTTCCAATAGTATTGGATGATAGGGCAGGAGTTGGCGAGCCATAAGAACTTCCACCAATTGCTTGTGTATACCATCTTAAAGTATCTGGAACTGATGTTGAAACGTTTAAAGGAGTTACTGTTTGAAATTGGCAGAAATTAATTGGGCTTGTAACGATTGGTTCTGCCGGAGGTGTGGCAGATTGTGTCTCAGCAATACTGGCAGCATCATACACATTGAAATTTAATGTGCAAGTAGCGATACTAGCCTCTGTTTTTGCAGCCATATCTATTGCATAAATTTTGGTTGTTGTTGTGCCATTACTTAATGCATATGCCTGATTTTGACCGCAAGGAACTGTTACACTTGCAAATCCAAATGCATTGGTACCTGCATTAAAGTTCATATATAAAGTGCTTGTGCTTGGGTTGGTTAGGTTCACTTGTATTAAAGCATTATTAGTACTACTACCATTTATTTTACATGCCATATATAATTGACCTTGATAAAACAATAAATCTCCACCAATTGTCCATTGCGATGGAATAGAACCTAAGGTAGCAAAGGTGTTTGTTGTTGGGTTATACGTTTCTATTTTACTGCCACTGGCTGCATAAACAATCCCTCCATTACCAACTGTTAAACCATTGATAAGTGTTGGTGTAGGAAATATGCCAATTTTAGTACAATTGTTAGCAGTACCTGTATTAGTTAAAGTACTTCTGTATAAAAAACCTTGATTGTCTACTATATACAATTTGTTACCATCTAAAGCAATTGACAATGGATTGCCTGTGAAATTGTTGCATAAATTTAATGATGTACTACTACAGGTTCCTGTGCTACCCACACTCACTTTATACAAATTGGCTGCATCATCTAAAGTAATAAATGTTGCTGTTTGTGAATTTGAAACAAATGCTAACACAAGCAATGTGAATAGACCAATAATTCTTTTATTCATAATTAAAACGGGGGTGTATTTTTTTTATCTTAACAGTGTTAAACTACCTGTAATAGGCTGTATGATATTGTCTGGAATTATAATGTAATAATAAATACCAACGGGTAAATCATTACCATTATACTTTCCATTCCAGGCTTTATAACTTCCTGGAAAACTTGATAAGACAAGTTGCCCATATCTGTTAAATATTTGAACTGTATTTCTGGGATAATTATTAATATTATCAATTGCCCAAGTATCATTTACACCATCACCATTTGGTGAAAATACATTTGGAATCTTTAATGGTTTTGAAACAATAACACGCTGCGAAACCGTATCTATACAACCATCTTGACTGGTAACAATTATCTTATATAAAATATCGTTCATTGGGGTACAAAATGGGAATTGACTAGTTGCGTCATCTAAATAAGTTGCAGGATACCATAAATAATTGTAATTAAAGGCAGCACTAATTTTTAGTGTTGCAGATATATTTGGTAGAATGTAAACATCATTGGGTTGCGTGACAATTGGTTTGGGGTAAATTGTTATAGTTGTTATTTTGTAAATACTATCACATCCTTGAAAGCTTCTGGTAGTATCTATAATTGTAGTAGTATTGGTATAAGTTGTTCCTAAGTAAACAACACTGTCGCAACTAGAAAAAGGGATATTAATAATTGTAGGAGTAATGCGTTTAATATTGATGTTAGTTGTTTTATAAATGCTATCACATCCAAAACTACTTTTTATTGTATCCTTAATTATTGTTGAAATGCTATAGGTATTACCTCGGTAAACAATATCATCACAATTGTATAAACTACTTGATTGTGTTGTAGTGGTTATAGGTGTGATGATGATATTGCCAATTCTATAAATACTATCACAGCCCTGATAACTTCGTAAAGTGTCTTTTACTTGGATTGTTGAGTTATAAATTGTGCCTAAATAATTAACATCCTTACAGCTTGATAAATTTGTTGTTTGAATTAAGGGAGTAATAAGTTTAATAACAATATTTACAATTCTATAAACACTATCACAGCCCTGATAACTTCGTAAAGTGTCTTTTAATATTGTTGAAGATGGATATGTATTGCCTAAATAAGTGATGCTCTTGCAACTAGATAAATTTGTTGTTTGAGTTGTTACAACAATAGGTGTTATAATAATATTTATAATTTTATAAACACTATCACAACCTTGATAGCTTCTGAATGTATCTCTTAATATTGTTGAAGACGAATACGTGTTTCCCAAATATGAAAGAACATTGCAAGCAGATAGGTTGGTAGTTTGTGTGATAACAACAACAGGTGTTATCACAAGATTGGTAATTTTATAAACACTATCACAACCTTGAAAACTTCTTAGTGTATCTCTTAATATTGTTGAACTAGAATAAGTATTACCAAGATATGTTAACTTATTACAAGCATTTATTATTGATGTATTTGTTATGGGAATAATAGGAGAGATGTTGATATTTGTTATATTGTAGATGCTATCACAACCCTGATAGCTTCGTATAGTATCTCTTAAAACTATTGATGAGTTATAAGTATTACCTAAGTATACAATGCTTTTGCAACTTGATAAGTTTGTAGTTCGTGTGGTTTTTATAACCTGTGTAACAATAATATTTATTGTTCTGTAAATACTGTCGCAACCTAAAGTAGATTTAATGGTATCATTTATTAAGGCAGAAGTTTTATAATTAATGCCATTGTAGTTAATAAAATTACAACCTGTGATATCAACTGTTTTTAAAGAGGGAGTTATTACAGTTAAATTTAAAGTTGCAACACTATCACAACCAATACTATTGATTAAGTGTGCAATTTGAGAACCTGCATTATTCAATAATAATCCATTCCATGTATAAGGCAATTGATCGGCACAAATACTTAAATTGGTAATCGAACTTGAGCTATTAGTTATTGATAGATTTAAAGTTGCTGCACTATCACACCCAACACTGTTGATTAAGTGTGCGATTTGAGACCCAGCACTATTAAATACTAGCCCATTCCAGGAATAGGGTATTTGACTAGAGCAAATACTAATATTGCTTGATGAAGTTGATATATTGTTTACAATTAAATTTAAAGTTGCAGCACTATCACAACCAAAACTATTTGTTAAATGTTTTGTTTGTGAACCAGCATTATTAAATATCAATCCATTCCAAGTGTATGGTAATTGATTGGGGCAAATACTGATATTATTTGTAGATACAGTTCCTAGTGTAACATTCACAATTGTTGTAGCGTTCAGCAAACCACAACCAACACCAGCTGTACCATAAGTATAGGTTATTGTATACGTGCCTAATGCACTTGTAGATGGATTGATAGTACCATTCGTATTTATACTTAATCCTGCAGGGGATGACGAAAAACTTCCATTGGTTACTGAACCACTGGCAAAAGTTACATCTATATTCGAATTTGCCTGACAGAATGTATTTGGCAAATAACTTATAGCAGCTGTTTGACTAATAATAGAAACACTTGTTGTGTACACACAATTAGCTGTTCCAACAGTGTATGTAATAGTATAATTGCCAGACTGACTTAAGCCTAAATTTAAAGTTCCTGTTGCACTATCTATCAAGAGTCCTGCAGGCGATGAAGTAAACTTACCACCTGTTGCACCAGTTAACGTAACTGTCTTTGTGCCAATTGGACAAAATGGACTTCCTGTATATGCAATAGAAGCATTCGTAACATTCAAAGTTGTTATAAGAGATGTTTTACTACAACCTTTATTCGTGGTAGTACTAACAGTGTAATTGCCAGCATTTGAAGCAGCGTAGGTTTGATTTGTATCACCAGCAATTGGAATATTATTCAAAAGCCACTGATTACCCGATGCAGCGGAACTTGTAAATAATAAGGAACTTCCGTTGCATATTGTGTTTGTTCCAGAAGGATTAATTATTGGAGTAACAGGATATGGATTAATATTTACAATAATAGTATCTCTGCTACTCTCACAGCCTGTTGAAGTATCGAAATTACTAACGTAATAAGTTGTTGTGCCCAATGTGTTGGATGAAACAGGTGGTATAGGATAACCACTGCTTGTGCCACCTGTTGACTGTGTATACCAGCGTAGCGTATCTTTTAAAGATGAAACAATTGCATTGAGAGGAGAAACCGGATTGTTTTGACAATAATTAACAGGGCTGACAACTGTTGGTGGATTGGGTGTGGTAGCAGATTGTGTTTCTGCAATACTCGCGGCATCATTTACTTTATAGTTTAACGTGCAAGTTGCAGTTGTAGACTGTGTTTTATTTATCATGTCTACTGCAAAAATATCTGTTGTGGATGCATTGGTACTAAGGGCATATGCCTGATTATTACTACATGGTATTGTAACACTAGCAAACCCAAAAACACTGGTGCCCGCATTAAAATTCATATACAATGTACTGGCACTAACGTTTGTGACATTTACTTGAATTAAAGCATTATTTGTAGAACTGCCATTTACTTTAACCGCCACATAAAGTGAGCCTTTATAAAACAGCAAATCACCTCCTATAGTCCATTGCGAATTCATGGAGCCTAGTGTAGCAAATGTATTGCTAGTTGGATTGTATGTTTCAATCGTATTACCATAAGCTGCATAAACAATCCCACCTGTGCCTACTGTTAACCCATAAATACCCGTGTTTTTACTTAGAAACTGACCAATTTTTGTACAGTTACCAGCTGTGCCAGTATTTGTCAATGTACTTTTATAGAGGAATCCTTTATTATCTACAATATAAAGAATAGTCCCATCTAATGCAATAGATAAAGGGCTTCCAGTAAAGTTGGTACATAAATTAAGTGGCGTTGAAATGCATCCTAAACTACCTACAGTAACTTTTGATAATTGACTTGTGCTACTAATAGTAATAAAAGTTGCAGACTGGGATTGTGCATTGATGCAATTAAAAATAAATATTAAAACCCAAACAAATTTCTTCATAAAATAAAACAAATGCATTGCACCTGCTATTAAAATAGTCAAATCAAATGAAAGACTTTAAAAAAACTTGGCGAAGTTAAGTGTAAGTTACTGAGAAATTTTATAATGATATTAAAAGATAATTAATTATCTGTGGTCAGATTTGATTGATGCTAATGTGCTTAATAATTGTTTCATTTTTTTTTTTGAAATCTAATTCCTTAAAACCTCTTTGTCTTCTATCAATAATGTACCCTGTGAATATTTTTCATTGTGTTGAGTAGAATCAAGCCCAACTTCTTCTTCAGTTTCTGTAACACGAATTGGTAAAACAAAATTGATGAATTTGAAAATTAGATATGAAACAACAAAACTATAAAGAACAACTATGAACATGCCTTTTACCTGAGTAAAAAAGAATGCAGTGTTTCCATAAAACAATCCATTATTTCCAGCATCATTAACAACTTTCGATGCAAATACTCCAGTCATTAGCATTCCAATAATTCCTCCAATTCCATGGCAAGGAAACACATCTAATGTATCATCTAATGTTGTTTTAGATTTAAGATGAACAGCAATATTTGAAATAAGAGCAGTTAAAAAACCTATGAAAATACTATGAGGAATTGTTACATATCCAGCACCAGGAGTAATAGCAACCAATCCAACAACAGCTCCAATACAAAAGCCAAGAACAGACGGTTTCTTACCCTTTAATACATCAAAAAACATCCAACTTAAACCAGCAGCTGCAGCAGCAGTATTCGTTGCTGCAAAGGCTGATACAGCTAAGGTATTTATTGCTAATGCTGAACCTGCATTAAAACCAAACCACCCGAACCAAAGTAACCCAGTTCCTATTAAAACATATGGAATATTTGCAGGGGGGATTTCTTTATTTTCTAAATGTGATTTCCTTCTTTTTAAAACCAAAGCTCCAGCCAATGCTGCACACCCTGCAGAAATGTGAACTACAGTTCCTCCAGCAAAATCTAAGCAGCCCATTTTTGCCAGAAACCCATCTGGGTGCCAACTCCAATGTGCTAAAGGTGCGTAAACCAATAGTGAGAATAAAACAATGAACAAAGTATAAGAGGAGAATTTAATTCTTTCTGCAACAGCCCCTACAACCAAGCCTGGTGTAATAATAGCAAACATTAATTGAAATAAGGAAAAGAGTAATAGAGGTATTGTTGGAGCCCCAACCCAGGGTTTGCCTGCTATAACATTCTTGAAAAGTAAATGTGTTAAGGGATTGCCAATTAGCCCATGAATAGATTCCCCGAAGCATAAACTATATCCTACTACAATCCATAAAACACTCACTACTCCTGCAGCTACAACACTCTTTATCATTGTAGATAAAACGTTTTTCCGGTGCACCATTCCCCCATAAAAAAAAGCTAAAGCGGGAGTCATTAAAAAAACCAAAGCAGTTGCAACAACAATCCAAACCATATCGGCTTGGTTATAAACATTACTATCCTTTATAGATTGATCTCCTGCACAAAAGAGTGCAACGATAGAAACCAATAACAGGCAGATAAAAGGTAGGGCTTGTTTCTTTTTAATTTGCTTCATTTTTTATTTTGAATGATTATAGTATCTATTGATAAAAAAAAAACGCTGTAAAGTATTGGCACATTTACAGCGTTTTTTTTATACTATTTTAAGAACAACATTTCTCTATACTTTGGAAGTGTCCAATACTCGTCGTCTACCAAACTCTCTAATTTGTCAACACTGTATCGTATGTCATCAAAAAAGGCTTCTTTTACAGTTGTGCAATATGCAATTGCCATTTCACGTGTATCTGTAATGGCATTTGCTACTTTTCTAGCTTCTACTAATGCATCACACTTGGTATAAACAGATTGAATATGTTGACTAACTTTAGTAAGAATATCTAATTGGCTTGCGTAAGATGATTCTGGTAAACCAGCATTTTTCAGTCCGTTGATATTAGTTAGCAACTTATTTTGGTATTTTACAGCTGCAGGAATAATATGATTTAAAGCTAAATCTCCCATGATCCTTGCTTCAATTTGTACTTTCTTAATGTATTTTTCCAACTCGATTTCGTGTCTTGCCTCAAGTTCAGGATGCGTGTATACTTTATTACTTTCATATAGATGCTTTGCTTTATCAGTCACCATTGCATCTAATGCAAGTGGTGTTGTTGGTATGTTTGGAAGACCTCTTTTAGCAGCCTCTTGGTGCCAGGCATCACTATAGCCATCACCTTCAAACAAAACCTTTTTACTTTCTACAATATACTTTTGAATCACTTGCATAATAGCAATCTCTTTCTTCTCGCCTTTAGTAATAATGCTATCAACATCTGCTTTAAAAGTTTTTAGTGTTTGTGCCATCGCAACGTTTAGCACAGTCATTGGACTAGCACAGTTTGCAGAAGAACCTACAGCTCTGAACTCAAATTTATTCCCAGTGAAAGCAAATGGAGAAGTTCTGTTTCTATCTGTATTGTCTAATAATAATTCAGGAATTGAGCGATGAATATCTAATTTCAAGATAGCTTCATCTTGTTCATCAAACTTACCCCCAACTCTTGTCTCAATATCACTCAATACTTTTGCAAGGTATTTACCCACAAAAACAGAAATAATCGCAGGAGGGGCTTCATTCGCACCTAATCTATGATCATTGCCTGCACTCGCAATAGAAGCTCTTAATAAATCAGAATAATCGTGAACTGCTTTAATGGTATTAACAAAGAATGTTAAGAACATTAAATTTGTTTTTGGAGTTTTGCCTGGGCTTAAAAGATTAACTCCAGTATCCGTAGCCATACTCCAGTTATTGTGTTTACCACTTCCATTAATACCTGCAAATGGCTTCTCATGCATAAGTACTTTAAGCTTGTGTCTGCGAGCTACACGTTCCATAATGTCCATTAACAAAGCATTATGATCAACAGCCACACTAACTTCTTCAAAAATTGGAGCACATTCAAATTGTGCTGGTGCCACCTCATTATGTCGGGTTCTTAAAGGTATACCTAATTTATAACACTCAGTTTCAAAATCACGCATAAAGGCATAACTTCTTTCCGGAATTGAACCAAAATAGTGATCTTCTAATTGTTGGCCTTTCGCTGGTGAAGCTCCAAAAACTGTACGTCCACATTGAACTAAATCTGGACGGGCATTTGCCATCCCTTCGTCTATAATAAAATACTCCTGTTCCCAGCCTAATGTTGCGGTAACCTTACTAACATTCTTATCAAAATAATGACAAACATCTACCGCTGCATTGTTCATCGCTTCAACAGCTTTCAATAAAGGTGCTTTGTAATCTAGTGATTCACCAGTGTAAGAAATAAATATTGTTGGAATACAAAGAGTTTTACCTTGACCAATCTCCATAATAAATGCAGGAGAACTTGGATCCCAAGCAGTGTATCCTCGTGCCTCAAAAGTTGCTCTTAATCCTCCACTAGGAAAACTAGATGCATCTGGTTCTTGTTGAATAAGAGCTGCACCATCAAATTCTTCTATTGCTGTGCCATCACTTTTAATAGTAAAAAAACTATCGTGTTTTTCTGCAGTGGTTCCTGTTAAAGGTTGAAACCAGTGTGTAAAATGTGTTACACCTTTTTCTTCTGCCCAGGCTTTTAAACCATTGGCTATTTGAGAAGCAACAGAACGTTCAATCTTTTTACCTCCTTTAATGCTTGAAATAAGGCTTTTGTAGGCTTCATCACTTAGGTATTGACGAGCCACAGTCTGTGTAAATACATTCTCATTAAAAATGGCAGTAATTTTTGCAGTGCCAGAACCTACTACATCCTTTGGTTCTGTTGACAAATTATTAATGGCGTTAAATCGTAATGACATATTCAATATTTTTTTGCAAAAAAACAACATTTATTTATTTTTTTTGACAAAATTTATAAAAATTAAAATATATATTTTTTTATAATGTATAAAAATGAAAGTGAAATAATCAAAAAACAACTATTCAAACATTAATTTTAACAGTGAAATATTTTTTAATTTAAGTACGTTATAATTATTTCTTCAATGACTTAAATTTATTCTAATCAATTACAATGGCATAAACCGCAAAACATTATCTTGCGAACCAAAATTTAGTATATGAAATACGAGTTGCTTGACAAGCAGATTTTTATTAATAATCGCAAGCGTTTTATAAAGGAAATGCAAATGAATAGCATTGCAATTTTTGGAAGCAATGATGAATTTCCTACAAATGGTGATGCGATTCATAGATTTAAACAAAATAGTAATTTATATTGGCTAACAGGTATTGAACAGGAAGATTCCATGGTAATCCTTTTTCCTAATAACCCTGATGAAAAATATAGAGAGGTGTTGGTACTGGTTCGTCCAAATGAGCTAAAAGAAAAGTGGGATGGAAAAAGGTTAAGAACTGCCGAAGCTCAGGCTATCAGTGGCATTCAAACCATTGTATGGCTCGATAGTTTAGATGCATTGTTGCAACCATGGATTCATTTAGCCGATAATATCTATTTAGATAGTAATGAAAATGATAGAAAAGCAACAACCATTCGTAGCAGAGATTACAGACTGATTGATGATATGAAAGCAGCTTATCCATTACATAACTATTTACGTGCTGCTAAGATTTTCAAAAACCTTCGTGGAATAAAAACAAAAGAAGAAGTAGTTGTAATGCAGAAAGCAATTGATATTACAGAGACAACTTTCAGACATCTTTTGAAATTTATTAAACCTGGTATAATGGAATACGAAATTGAAGCAGAAATAATGCATCAATTTCTTCGTCAAAGAGCAACTGGAGAAGCTTATGGAAGCATCATAGCCAGTGGAGATAATGCAAGAATTCTTCACTATATCAATAACAACCAAGAATGTAAAGATGGGGATTTAATTTTAATGGATTTTGGTGCTAGCTATGGTGGTTATAATGCTGATTTAACAAGAACAATTCCTGTTAATGGGAAGTTTACAAAACGACAAAAAGAGGTTTATAATGCTTGTTTACACTTGCATAATTATGCTAAAACTATTTTAAAACCTGGTATTTCTGTTGTAAATTACACCGATAAAGTAGGAGTGGAAGCCACTAAACAATTTATTAAAATTGGCTTGTTAAAAAAAGAAGATGTTAAGAATGAAGATAAAGAAAACAGGGCTTACAGAAAGTATTTATATCATGGAATCAGTCATCATTTGGGTATTGATGTTCATGATTTAGGCACAAGAACATCTCCACTTCAGGCAGGTATGTTGTTAACAATTGAGCCTGGTATTTACATTGAAGAAGAAAAGATGGGCATACGAATAGAGAATAATGTTTGGCTTACTAAAACAGGCAGCAATGATTTGATGAAGAATATTCCGATTACTGTTGAAGAAATTGAGAAGCTAATGAAGTAGGAAAAGTCCACAGTCTATGGTCAACAGACCACAGACAATAAATTTATGAATATGGGCTTTAAGTTTGAAAAATTAAAGATTTGGAATATTGCTTTAGAATTAGCTGGAGAGGTTTCTGAACTTGTGAAGTTATTTCCTAAAGATGAACTATTTATTTTAACCTCACAAATGAAACGAGCTGCCGATTCAGTTGTTTTAAATATTGCTGAGGGTAGTACTTTACATACTAACGCTGAATTTAAAAGGTTTCTTGTTATTGCAAATCGCTCCGCTTTAGAGGTTATTAGCTGTGTTTATTTAGCTAGGCAAAGAAAGTTTATTAACGAAAATACATTCCAAGAAATTTACACTAAATACGAATCATTGATTGTTATGATTCAAGCATTAATTAAAACATTAAATTAGATGACAGACAAAATACAACAAACCGCAAATAACAGTGAACAGTTGACTGTCGACCGTGGACTTATTAAACAAATTCCAAACATATTTACCCTGCTAAATCTATTCTTTGGGTGTCTTGCTATTGTTTGTATTATGCAAAGTGGATTAGCAATTAGTCAGGATGATAGTCTTCAACAAATTGTTGATATACCAGAGAAAATGATTTATGCTTCGCTGTTTATAGCAATTGCTGCAGTAATAGATTTTTTAGATGGCTTTGTTGCAAGACTGTTAAAAGCATCAAGCGACATGGGTAAACAACTTGATAGTTTAGCCGATGTGGTGAGTTTTGGTGTTGCTCCCGGAATGATCATTTATCAGTTTTTACGGTTGAGCTATGCCCAACAAGAAAACGGATTAAACGTAAATACTTTTTGGATTTCATTGGCATTCATTATTCCTTGTGCTGGTGCTTATCGTTTGGCTAGATTTAATATCGATACCTCTCAAAGTACAGGATTTAAAGGCGTTCCCATTCCTGCTGCTGGATTATTGATTGCAGCCTTTCCATTAATTTACTTTCATAATCATTCAACATTTATTTATAATTTATTAATGAATAAATGGTTTTGGTATGCAGTTATTTTGGTTGTAAGCTATTTAATGGTTTCTACTTTACCGATGCTTGCATTAAAATTTAAAGGTGTAACATTTCAAAAGTTATTGCCCTTTATTATTGTGCTTATTGCCAGCATTATTAGTGCATTATTTTTAGGCTGGGTTGCAGTACCTATAGGGTTTTTAGTGTATGTAGCAGTGAGTTTGGTATTTAACAAGAAGGCATAGAAAATTCTACGAATCTGTGCAACAAATAGTAAATCTAAAATTATAAAATCGTAAATGTTATTCCTTGTTCCCACACCAATTGGCAATTTAAAAGATATCACACTAAGAAGCATAGAAGTATTGCAAAGTGTGGATGTTATTTTATGTGAGGATACCAGAACATCATCGAAATTATTATCGCATTACAATATTTCAAAACCAACATCTC